>CAYMYV010000157.1:0-5305 GCA_964394775.1 uncultured Lachnobacterium sp.
ACTTTAAATCTTCTGGAAGAGAGGATGCGAAGTGCATTTTCTCTTTTGTAATTGGATGTACAAATGCAAGACTGGCAGAGTGCAATGCCTGACGAGTGCAATAGCGGTAGTCAGGATGATAGAGAAAATCTCCGATAATTGGATGTCCAATGTGCTTCATATGAACGCGAATCTGATGGGTGCGTCCGGTCTCCAGGTGAAGCTCCACAAGAGACAAGTCCTTTTTGGTATCATAGGACAGTCTCTGATAGTGTGTGATGGCAGTCTCTCCATGTTCATAATCCACATGCCGCTCAATGGTAGAACCGTCTACACGTCCGATTGGTGCGTCAGTAGTGCCTTTTTCTTCTATACAGCCTTGTACAATGGCGTGGTAGGTGCGGGAGATTTCTCTGTTAGACACCTGTCTGCTTAAAATACCTGCACTTAACAGATGCTTTGCCACAATTGTGAGTCCGCTGGTGTCTCTATCCAGACGATTGATGCATCGGAAGGTAAAATGCTCCCCCTTTTCCTTAAAATAGTACAGAAGTCCATTTGCCAGGGTTCCTTCATGATGGTTCATGGAAGGATGAACTGGCATATTTGCAGGCTTATCTATCACTAACAAATCCTCGTCCTCATAGATGATTGGGATATCCACATAAATTGGCTGGACACTGCCTTCTGTCACATCCTCAACAAGCTGAAGGATAAGGGTATCGCCGGAAGACAAACGTTGCGTAACATAGGCCCATGTTCCATTTAGCAGAACACCCTCATGTGTCTTTTTCAGTTGGACAATTGCCTGATGAGGGAAATCCAGATGCTTTAGGAATTGCTCAATGGTTTTGTTATGAAATTCGTTCGTAATAATATATTCAAGTTTTCTTTCCATAATGGGATTATATCATTTTTTATCGGATAGGAAAAGCACGGAAAACATGACCACTTCATAGAATGTAGAAAGCAAAGAGATGAAGGTGCAGTGTGAAAGCTTTTTTAACACCACTATCTTGCGATGAGGAAAAGGAATGCCTGGACCGCCTGAAAAATGGGGATGATGCTGCTAAGGAGGAGCTGATTTTGCGCAATATGCGTTTGGTTGCTCACGTGGCAAAAAAATATCAAAGCGGTGAGGAAGATATAGAGGATTTGATATCGATAGGTACGATAGGTCTCTTAAAGGCAGTGTCTACATTTGACTTTGATTTTGGAAATCGATTTGCAACCTATGCTATTCGATGCATTGAAAATGAGCTGCTTATGCATTTCCGAAGAAGTAAAAAGACAAAGCTGGAGGTCTCTTTATTCGAGCCGGTTGGAACAGACAAAGAAGGAAAACAGATTCATCTTATGGAGGTGCTTCTGGTGGATGAAGTGGACGTGGCATCACAGATGGAGGTACATAGAGATATTGATATTATAAGGAACCATCTGGACGAAGTCTTAAATGAGAGAGAAGCTCTGATTATCAAGCAAAGATATGGGCTTGGCAACGAGGAAGAGCTAACGCAGAGGGAAATTGCCAGGAAGCTGGGAATTTCTCGCTCCTATGTGTCCCGCATTGAGAAAAAAGCATTGGAAAAATTAAAAATGTTATTAATTAAATAATCTTGTTTTGAAAAAAGATGAAAGTTGTGTTATTATAATTTCATCTTTTTTTCTTTGCATGGTTCTATGCGGTTTCCCATATAATTGGAACAGGAGTAGACATGTACAGTGTAATAAAAACAGCAATACTAGAAGGCATCCACACGAGACCAATTCAGGTGGAGGTGGATATGAGCAGTGGCATGCCGTCATTTGACATGGTGGGGCATCTTTCACCAGAGGTGAGAGAGGGCAAGGAACGTATTCGAACGGCCTTGCATAGTATAGGAGTAATTCTTCCGGCGAAAAGAATTACGGTGAACCTGTCACCGGCCAATATCCGCAAGACAGGTACAGGCTTTGATTTGCCGATTGCCATTGCAATTTTACAATCCTTAGGTGTTGTAACAAGCGAGGCTTGTGCAGGAAAAATATTTGTTGGTGAACTGTGCCTAAACGGACAGCTAAAATCGGTGAATGGCGTGTTACCGATTGTCTCAGACGGAGTAGAAGGCGAAACCTTTGAGTTTGTGATTCCTAAGGAAAACGAAGGAGAGGGGCGTTTGGTTCCGAGGGCAAAGGTGTATGCATTTTCTTCGTTAGAGGAGATTATTGATTTCTTAAATGGGAAAATATACCAGACAGACTACAATAATATAGAAGAAACAGTTTCCAAATTAGACAAGGACTTCTGCGATGTATGTGGACAGACCTTTATTAAGCGCGCTTGTGAGGTGGCGGCATCGGGAATGCACAATATGCTTCTAATCGGTGCTCCGGGCGCAGGAAAAACCATGATATCCGAGCGCCTTGCAACGATTCTTCCACCACTTACAGAGGAAGAACGATTGGAGCTTTCTAAGATTTATAGTGTATGCGGAATGCTGTCTAAGAAGCAGGGACTGATGAAATCAAGACCATTTCGTGCACCACATCATACCATCAGTCAGGCAGGGCTGACAGGAGGAGGAGTCATTCCGAGGCCGGGAGAAATCTCACTGGCACATAACGGAGTTCTGTTTTTGGATGAGCTTCCGGAGTTCCAAAAGAAAACTCTGGAAATATTAAGACAGCCTATGGAGGAACACAAGGTGCATCTTGTCCGTTCCGGATATACAGTTACGTATCCTGCAAATTTTCTCCTGCTTGCGGCCATGAATCCGTGTAATTGCGGTTA
The DNA here is from genome assembly GCA_964394775.1 of uncultured Lachnobacterium sp. GTDB lineage: Bacteria > Bacillota > Clostridia > Lachnospirales > Lachnospiraceae > Roseburia. Next base: position 2,750 of record CAYMYV010000157.1, read on the forward strand.
CTATCCGGATATGCAAAAATGCAGATGCTCAGAGAGTGGACTAAGAAGATATTTTGACAGGGTATCCCAGCCACTATTAGACAGGATAGATATCTGCGTGGAGGCACCGGCCTTAACCTACAAGGAGCTTATTGGTAAGGAGAAGAGTGAGTCTTCACAAAATATACAAAAGCGTGTGTTAGCATGCCATCAGATACAATGCGAGCGTTATAAGGGAGAGGATTTTTTACATAATAGCAACATTCCTGCATCTAGACTCGGGGAATTCTGCTTTTTAGAGCCTAAGGAGCAGAAGTATATGGAAAACATCTATACGAAGATGTCACTTACCGCACGCACCTACCATAAAATTCTTAGAGTTGCACGCACCATTGCTGACTTAGAGGAATCCCAAAGAATTCAGATTCGGCATCTAAATGAAGCTATCTGTTATCGCAATGTGGACGAGAAATTCTGGGGAGGTGTAGGGTGATATGAAGTACGCATATTGGTTACATAATCTTCCGGGAATTGGTATCGGAAAAATACGTTATTTATTTGAATCGGCAGCCTGTGCACAGGAAATCTATGAGATGCCTCTGACACATCTAAAGGCTATTCAAGGGATTACAGAAGCGGACATTCGCACCATTCATTTAAGCAGAATGAAATGGGATTTGGATAAAGAATGGTTTTCTCTGATGGAACAGGGCATTGGATTTATTTCTGCGGAACAGGAAGATTTTCCGGAAAAACTGCAGAATATTCCAAACGCACCCTATGCATTATATTATATAGGTAATCTTCCGGAGGTGAATCGCAAGACAGTTGCAATTGTAGGTGCAAGAGGACGAAGTATTTACGGAAGTGAGATTGCAACCAAGCTGGCAAAGGCCTTGTCGGAGAATGGAGTTCAGGTAGTAAGCGGTCTGGCAAAAGGAATTGATACGGATGCACATAAGGGAGCACTGGAGGGTCAGGGAGACACCTTTGCGGTTCTTGGCTGTGGGGTGGATGTCTGTTATCCAAAGGATAATAGATACCTTTACCATGAGATTTTGAAAAAGGGCGGTGTCATATCTGAGTATCCTCCCGGGACACAGCCGATTGCCGGATATTTTCCACAAAGAAATCGAATTATATCCGGATTTAGCGATTGTGTAGTGGTAGTAGAGGCCAAAGAGAAGAGCGGTTCTTTAATTACGGCAGATTTTGCAACAGAACAGGGGCGTGATGTATATGCTGTTCCAGGCCGGATTACGGACAACTTAAGTCAGGGCTGCAATCGGTTAATTAAACAGGGCGCAGGTATTGTGCAAAGTGTTGAAGATTTTCTTGCAGATTTAGATATATTGACAGAAAACACATATGCACAGATAGATTTTCGGAAAAACCTACTTGAAAAAGATGAGCGCTTGGTGTATAGTTTAACAGATTTTCGTCCCGTGGGACTTGGGACACTGGTGGATAAAACCGGTTTTTCCATCTCCAGGCTACTGGAAATTATTGACAGGCTGGAGTCCCTTGGGCTGGTGAAGGAAACATTTACGAACTATTATGTTCGAACTATTTTTCAATAAGGAGTATAGAGATGGCAAAATACCTTGTAATTGTGGAATCTCCTGCAAAAGTGAAGACAATCAAGAAGTTCCTTGGCAAAAACTATGAAGTATTAGCTTCTAATGGTCATGTTCGTGACCTGCCAAAGAGTTCTTTAGGAATTGATGTGGATGGCGATTTTGAACCAAAATATATTACAATTCGTGGAAAGGGCGATGTGCTTGCAAAGCTTCGTAAGGAAGCCAAGAAGGCAGAGAAAATCTATCTTGCAACTGACCCTGACCGAGAAGGTGAAGCAATTTCATGGCATTTGTGCCATGCCCTAAAGCTGGAGGGCAAGAATGTGAGCCGTATCAGCTTTAATGAGATTACGCAGTCGGCAGTAAAGGCATCGCTTAAGAATCCCAGACAGATTGATATGGATTTGGTAGATGCGCAGCAGGCAAGACGTGTCCTTGACCGAATGGTAGGCTATGAAATCAGCCCGCTTCTATGGGCCAAGGTAAAGAGAGGCTTAAGTGCAGGCCGTGTGCAGTCGGTAGCTCTTCGTATTGTGTGCGACAGAGAAGAGGAGATTAATGCATTTATCCCGGAAGAATACTGGAGCTTAGAGGCTTCTGTTCTTCCGGGGGGTGAGAAGAAACCAATCGTAGCCAAGCTGTTTGAGAAGAATGGTGAGAAGCTTGCAATTTCTTCAAAGGAAGAGATGGATGCGATTTTAAAGGATTTGGAAGGAAAAGAGTTCAAGGTTCTTTCTGTGAAAAAGGGCAAACGTACGCAGAAGGCACCACTTCCTTTTACAACCAGTACCCTGCAGCAGGAGGCTTCTAAGGCACTGAATTTCCCAATCTCAAAAACGATGAGAATTGCGCAGCAGTTATACGAAGGTGTAGATATCAAAGGCGCAGGAACGATAGGCTTGATTACCTACTTAAGAACAGACTCTGTTCGTGTTTCAGAGGAAGCGGAAAGCATGGCGCATGCTTTCATTGAAGAGCATTACGGTAAAGAATATGA
>CAYMYV010000158.1:0-5303 GCA_964394775.1 uncultured Lachnobacterium sp.
TCTGCCTCACCTATCTATCCCAGCCAAGTGTCCGACATTCAGAAGACATTGAAATCTAGACAACAGTAAGAATACACTTCTTAGAAATTCAATATTTTGTTCATTGAAGTAGCAAATCCCATTGTGCCGGCATAGAGATAGGGCTGCGCCCAAGAGGAATATCCATTTTCCTGAATTCTTTTCTATGAAAGGTTGATGCATCTTTTAAACCCAATTTCTCACTATAGCCTTCCTGAGCCCACATTTTTTCCAGTAATCGGCACGTCTGTATTCTTTGCTCTATCGACATTTATAACCTCCATGACACAATATAACGTTAGATGCAAGACAGCACACATAAAAACATGCCAAACAAAACAATCATCGCGGCTACACATATGATTAGGTTTATGTTTCTTGCTTTTCTAGCAGCCATATATAACACTCCTTTTTCGATAACATTTACAAAATAAGGGGTTTTCCCTTGAATAAATAAAGTATATAATGAAACCGATATGCAATATAGGTGCTGCTAGTGCGACTTAGAGATGCCTATCTCGCCAAAAAAGGCAAATCCTTGCGCAAAACACAAAATACAGATACAAGGGGAATATAATGGGAAGAAAATCTACAAAAGAAAACAAAAATATCTATCAGCTCAGCCGTGAAGAGGCAGGGTTTACCCGTGATGCTGCAGCAGAGCAGCTGGAGTATATCTCATCTGACCGAATTGAAAAAATCGAGAGCGAGAAATCACTTCCTCATCCGGATGAGATTCTTGCCATGGCAGATTGCTACAAGAATCCATCTCTGTGCAATTACTACTGCTCGCACGAATGTCCAATCGGCCAGGAATATGTACCGGAGGTTTCCTTCAAGGAGCTGTCACAGATTACTCTGGAAATTATGGCATCCCTGAATACTTTGGAAAAAGAGAAAAACCGCTTAATTGAAATCACGGTGGATGGTATCATCTCAGATGATGAACGTAGAGATTTTGAAAAAATACAAAAACAGCTTGCACAGATTTCCATGGCAATTGATTCCTTGGAATTATGGGTGCAAAAAGCTATCGTGGATGGTAAAATCTCGCAATAGCTTTTCATAACTTTCGTCAATATGTAATTAATATAAGCGAGGTAGTTTATCCAGGGTCACCGCATAATCGTGATGGTATAAACGTCTTAATGCCTCGTACTCATTGAACTCTTCTGTGAGCACAAATTCTTTGCTCCAGGTCATATACCACAACCAGGGGGTGTTATTTGCAGCCAGCATATCCGCATCCGGGATAATGCCGGTTTCTGCAATTGCAGTCCCTTTTTTCATGTCTGTAAGCTGAATTAGCTCCTCATAATTTTCTCGAAAATCACCATATTGATGCTTCGGTGGATACTGGTCTCTGGAAATAATATCACAGCAATCATCCCCCACATAATATTCCTTCTTTGGAGAATTCCACACCCATATCAGATTATCTAAATGATATTCCTGTGTGTAATAACGATACATATAACGATAGAGTCCTTTTGCAACCTCTGCGCCCTTTGCTCCCCACCAGAACCAATCGCCATCCGCCTCGTGAAACGGTCTCCACAAAATTGGAATATGCTTATCACAAAACGGCTGCAGCAGCTCTGCCATGTGGTCCAAATCGTGACGCATCGCTATATTTTCCGGCGTCCCCTCTATCAGTGCCTGCGCCGCATCAAATTCGGTATTTACCGTATAAAAGGATTTGTCTTTTCCACCAAGTGGAGAATACCAATGCCAGGTAAAGGTAATAAGTCCGCCTTTTTCGCCCCATTCCCAAGCCTGCTGTAATGTTCCACGATTCTGTTCTACTTCTGTGACGCAGTCCTCATCTCCTGTCTCAAGCCTAATGTTTGGTGAATAGGATAACAATTCAAAACCGCAGAGCGCCGGAAGCTTTCCGGTAAGCTCGAAAATCTTGTCAAGCTCCTCCTGTGTTCTTGTCAGGGTGTGCTGTCCGGTTAGGATTCCGTTTCCCTCAAGCCTTGCAAAATATTCTAATACATTTTGAACTTCCCAAATTGCATTTTTATTACATGGGGCTGAAATCATTTTCTACTCCTTTTCGACGTTTTCTATATGAACGTTTTCCATATGAACATTTTCCATATGAACGCATTATAATATATTTCCCGCGTATATTCAATTCAACAAATTTATGGTATTATCTTAATGAACAATTTCACTCTATAAGAGAGGTTACAGATATGGTCGGCATCCTTTATTGTCAAAAAACAAGTTGGGATTATACAACAATTGAACAATTACTTTTATCCCACAATATTCCTGCACGCTCCATCGCTATGGAAGCAGCAGACGCTTCGAGCTTTTTGGATTGTGATATTCTGCTTAATGCTATGGGCAGCTTTTATGTGGAGCATAACATCCATTTGTTAGTCGACTTCCTTCATAGTGGGAGAAATATGATTCATCTTAGTGCTATGCCTTTTACCCAAAACGCCTCTGATGGAAGTTGTAACAATCGCATACTCCGTAGCTTTGGCATTGTGGACGATTTTGTACCGATTCACAATACGTGCGCTTATGTACAGGCACAGGACGGTGCAACTCACCCGGCTGCTTTGACAGGGCTTCACAGCGCTGTATATCACCTCTGTGAAGCTGTGGAAAATGTGAACCGACGTAACGCTTATTTAGAGCATCTTCTAGATGCATATGACATCCATCATCAGCTGATTGCCGCTCCGGTAATTCGCGTTGTCACCCATGACAAAGGCAGCATGACCTTCTTCAACTTTGATTTTAACAACGATATGCTACAGGAGAGTTTTTGGTTAGACTTATTTCTAGAGGTTGTAAAAAAGGAATTGCTTGGAAATATTCTTCTGACTGTAGACTCTTCATTTGCACGCTATTCCCCAGATGAGCATAAGCCGATTTCTATTCGTCTGCAAAAGATTAATTTTTCCAAGTCAGAAGCCACTCTTTCCATTCGTATTCTGAATGCAGATGGCGTGGTTGCTTTTGAACAATCCCGGGAAACGATTATGCTTCCATATGAGACAACACTTGCTCCATCCATAACGGCATCGTCTCTATACAAAATCGAAGCAACCGTAACCTCGGATGGCATTACCATTGCAAGAAAAGAAACCGGTTTTCTTGTGATTTCACAGGAAGAAATAGCTTCTGAACTGGCTGATTTTCGACCGATGTATATAGATGACTCCATTTCCTCCGACTACTGTCTGGTAGACGGAAAAATCACTGCCATTTTAGGGACTACACATTTTGTCACCGACGTATATCGAGAATGCTTTTATAATATGAACACCTGGCTCTGTAATAAGGAGCTTGCACAGCTTAAAGCAGATGGCTTTAACGTGCTGCGAAGTGGTAACTGGGTACATATTCCTGAATTTTATCATGAGGATGGAAGCATCGGCGAGCGGGGACTTCGCGCCCTGCAAACCTATTTTATTCTTGCAGCTTTCCACGGATTTACTGTACAGTTTGCACTTGGAACCGTGCTTCTTAATCAATGGGACAGAAGTCGTTCTCCAATTCACGACACCGACATGCGCAAAAAGTGTATGACCCTAATTCGCTCCTTTGTGGAAAGCTTTAAGGATTATCCAAATGTAACTCTGGACATTGTAAATGAACCATCCTATTCCAATAAAGGTGCCTGGTCTCCGGGACGCCCTTCGTATGAAGCTGGTGAGTTGACGCGATATAAGGAATGGCTCATGGAAAAATACAGCACCATTTCGAACCTAAGAAACGCATGGGGAGAAACCTCCAATGTATTAAAAAGCTTCGATGATGTGACGATGCCTGACTTTGATTTGTTTTCCCGAGGCCTATGCCGCACCGAGCAGCGCAAAAATCATATGCCTCTGGCAGATTTCTTCACCTTTGCCAGAGCAGAATTTTCCGGCTGGACAGCAGAGATTCGTGCCATTGCAAAGCAAATTGCGCCTCATATGATTGTTACCATGGGAAGAGATGAAACTCTTCGTGTACCTTTACAACAGGACGAGGTACTCTCTGGCAATATTGATATGGTATGCTGGCATCAGTGGAACTACAATTCCAATATCATCAATGAATATTTATTAAATCATGTGCGCGGCAAAATATGTGTCGCTCAGGAAATGGGCATGTATCGCTTTGATGACGTCACCTCCGGCAAGCGCCACACTGATGAGGAAACGGCTGCCACATTAGATAAAAAGCTTCTATATGCAAATGGCAATTTTGTACAGTGGCAGGCCCACGATGACCCATTCATGTATGAGCTAAGCGAGAATTCTCTGGGTATTTATCGGGCAGACATGACACCGACCCCTGGCGCTATTTCTACTAAGCGTCTGGTCGCCGCGGAACGAAGCATGCAGCATCTCATGCAAGCCAGAGAGTATGATAAAATAAAAATCCTTTCTGTATATAACATGTCCTACTATTTTAGCGTTGACAATCAGTTGGCACATCAGGGAATCAAAAATCATATCTGTGCTTTGTATAACTACATGCATGAACAGGCTGATTTTCTGCCAGAGCATTTGTTTAAAGCAGAAAATGCATCAGCCATCGGCGCTCCAAAACTAATGATTCTGCCAGGTATGCAGACGTTGGCACATGACACCTGGAAAGAGCTGCTTGCTTATGTTAAAGCAGGTGCTGTATTGCTTGTAAGTGGATGCATTGATAAAGATGAGCATTTTAGGGATGATGTAAAAATTGGCGAATTGGATGCTTCTTACTCCACAAGAAAGCTTCTAAGCTTTGAGAAAGTACAGATTGAAAATAAAGAGTATGTATTAGATTTTCGACCGGCAGTTGGGCATGCGGATGTGACAAATCTGTTGAATTGCGGTGCAATTGCTAATAAATCTGGCATTATTGAATACAGTATCGGAAAAGGCACTATCCTCCACTGCCCTTACCCACTAGAGCTATCCACCAATATGGATGCAATTTGTGCGCTTTATCAGTATGCAATAAAACGGGCAAATGCTCAAAATGAGATTTATAGAATTATAAACGCTCAGCCACAGATTGTATTTACCACAGCTTCCTACAAGGCCTGCACGGTTTATACGATTATCAACGAAGGCTTTGCAGATACGGTTTCTTTCACCGACATAAGAAGCAGTAAAACCTTCTCTGTCGATTTAAAAGAGAATCAAGGCTGTAAGCTTTGGATAGATGCCGATGGGAAGGTACGGCAGGTATATGGCGAAGTAAATATAAAATAAATACGGTGTTTGGACCATACAAAAGAGGTTACTTTTGCATACATATTTATCTTGGGCGTAGCCCTGTCT
>CAYMYV010000159.1:0-5156 GCA_964394775.1 uncultured Lachnobacterium sp.
CCCCTGTCTCTATGCCCTTCTACAGACCACTCTACTTCAACGAACAGAATATTGAATTTCTAAGAGAAGGCATCTTGCTGTTGTCTATGATTTTAGTCTTCTGAAAAGTGGACATCTGCGGGGGATATGTATGCGGTACAGAGACTTTTTTGAGGTTTTCTTAGTCCATCTTAATACGCACGACGAACAAAATGTAACCCCACCCTTGATTGTTTGAAGCGCTGTTTTTGCGCTGAGTTTATCAAGGGTGGGGGTTAATATCACCTTTGTTTGGCGTGCGTATTTAGATGGACTTGAAAAGTTCAACTAAGTCTCTGTACCGCATACATATCCCCCGCAGATGTTCACTGACAGAAGACAAAAAACTTCCAGCAAGATGCCTTTCTAAGAAATTCTAATATTCTGTCCTAAATTCGTAGAGTGGCCTGTAGAAGGGCATAGAGACAGGGGCGCCGCTTGGGCCATAAGGATTTTGCGACAGCCCCTTTCCTCTTATTGCATAAACAATCTGTAGAAATCTTCCATCGGTTCCGGGCGGCCATAGTAGTAGCCCTGAATGGTATCACATCCGAGCTTTCGCAGGATATCCACCTGCTCCTTGGTTTCTACACCCTCCATAACCGTTTCCACACCAAGATCCTTTAGCATCTCTAGGGTATGCTTTAGGACAGTTTCATTTTTTCTATTTTTCTCTACATTCAAAAGAAGTGAACGGTCAATTTTAACGGTATCAAAATCAAATTGGGTTAATACCGCCATGTTGGAATACTTCGTTCCAAAATCGTCCATGGATACAGAAAAGCCCATATTACGGAGTGCATTCGCAATCTCATTTACCAGCAAATGGTCCATGTTACTGATGGTTTCTGTGATTTCAATCTCTATCAAGCCCTCCGAAATTGGGAATTCATCGCATAACTCCTTGATTCGATATAGCAAATGCTTAAACATCAGTGTATTTTTTGAGAAGTTTACAGAGATTGGAACCATTTCCCGTCCTTCATCCAAGGCCTTCTTTTGGAATCTGAAAACCTCCTCAAGTACAAAAAGGTCAATCAAATGTACTGCTCCACGTTCCTCTAATAACGGAATAAAAAATGCCGGCGAAACAAAGCCCCTTACATCATCATACAGACGGATTAGCGCTTCCCCTCCTACCGTTTTTCCTGATATAATATTCACCTTAGGCTGTAGGAATACGCGGAAATTGCCATTGTCAATCTCTTCTAAGACACCGTTCTTAATGCGTTTAAATAGTTTTCCATCCATATTATTGCTATTTTCCAAACGCATTCTATCTTTTTCAAGATATTTTTGAGCATCGCGGATAACATCCGCCAAATCTCCATCTGCCGTCCACGAATAACCAATACACAATTCAACATCCACTTCGTCCATAAGCTCTTTAGCATAGTTAATCAGCTTTTGGAATGCATTTTTTTCTGTATTATGACAGATTGCTAATATCTGGTCAGAATCATATCGGAAAATACTATATCCGCCAAATACCTTTTTGAACAGCTCTGCAACCTGAATCAGCATATCATTGCCATTCTCGTAGCCAAACTCCTTGTTGATACTGCTCAAATGTAAAATATCTGCCGTAAACACTCCGAAGTTCTTCATAAACATGTGTCCAAATTTTGCCTGCCACTCGCCAAAATAGCCTCGGTTCCACAATTTGGTAAGCATGTCATGCGATTCTTCGTAGCTTCTTGTATCTGACAAACTCTTACGAAGTAAATCCGTAGTGAAGAATATACCAATACGTTTTAGGATACTATAATCATCCGTATGATGTCTTGGGTTGATAATCAATAAAACACCAATAAAAGCATCTTTTCTGGACAACTTGACCCCTAATGTATTATGAACAAATCGTTTTTCCAATTCCGGAATCAATTCGATGTTCTCCATCAGCTTCTTCTCAATATGACGCGGACGCATATAACCATCCTCATCAATCAGAACCTCCATCCTTGGAAAAATGCCCTCCTCAATGGAATGACGAACCCCTGAAGCGACTGCCTCTGCAGATTTCTTATGGTATTCGAAGACATCCTTGTAGATATCTCCTTCTTTGCTGACAATCACACTACAGTCTGCATCGTAATATTCGTTCAACACTCGCAATACTCTTGTATAATCTACCTCCTGCGAGGTCGTATCATGAACAATGTTCCAGCATCTGTTGATTGCATCCTGACTCTCCAGCTCATACTGGAAGCACTTCTCAACATGCTTCGTATCATTAATATTCATAAAGCTAACCAAACGGGCAGGCTCACCCTTCCAGGTATGATACTTGCTTTGTAAAACAAACTTACCATCCGGAATATACTGGTTCAGATAGGAGGCTTCCTCTTCACTTAAAGCGTGAACACGAGTGGTATCCAGTTCACACACATTGCATTCCTTACAGCGTCCGGTCAAAAGATTGTAGCACTTCATCTGCTGGGCTTCTTCCAATGATATGTTAAGCACCTGTCGCGCAGCCTTATTCATATACAGAAGCTTCTTTGAAATTGGATCTACAACAACGCGGTATTCCATCATCTCATCCAATTCTATCTCTTCTTCTGTCAAAGAAGTTTCATGCTTACGTTCTTCCAGAATCTCCTGCTTCATTTGCATGATATCCTCTGAAAAAACGATGTGATTTTTTCCATTATCCTTTACAAAATATAATGCTTCATCAGCCTCAAAATACAACTCATCGTATGTACAGATTCTTCCTCCACTACGAGCAGCACCAATCGAAACCGTAAAGTCTACGCCCTCCTTGGAGCACTTTAGCGCTTCCTTGATTCGAATACAAATAGCAGCGGCCGTTTCCTTGTCCCAGATGTTTGCCATGCATAAGGAGAATTCATCGCCACCAAGTCGACCTGCGACGCCAAATTCCTTTACTGCCAGCAGCAGAACCTCTCCTACCTGCTTTACAATACTATCTCCCACATGGTGTCCATGCGTATCATTGATTGCCTTAAAATCATCAATATCCACCATGAGGAATAATACTCCATCTGAGTTTTTACGAATCATATCCCTACTCATCTCCTCGTAGGTTTTATGATTAAATACTCCCGTTAGTGAATCTCTCTCTGCCTGCATACGAAGCAAATCAGTTGCCAGCTTTTCCTTATGATTACAAATAAAACGGGCAGCCAATTTATAAACCTTGTGTTTCTCATCTGCAATACTTACGAGGAATACTCTATGCCAGTTTTTTTCACCCTTGTCATTTAGATAACGAACATCAAACACACGGCTTAAAGGCTTCTGTAAGCATCGCTCTATTTCCCTGCGATATAACTCACGGTCTTCTGAAGCAACACGCGAATAAATATGTTCTTCCTCTTTGCGGAAGTCCATAATCACCTCTTTAATCGCAAACTGCCCATTGCTTACCACATAAAAGACAGCCATATCCGTAGCACAATCATACTCTAAGAATTTCTCCTGATTCTGTTCTGCTACAATTTTCATCAAAGCGATTTGAAGCTTTTCATCCCGTAAATTTTCTAACCCTTCTAAGGTCTTTTCTTTTGTGTCTAGCATACAACTCTCCACTGTTTATCAGTACTAAAATATATTCTCAATGACCTCTGTCAAATCGGAAAAGCATTCTATCCTTTCCACCTTAGCATCAATGGTTCCAAACCCATATGCAGCATGGATAAATTTCACCCCTGCCGCCATGCTCGAATCATAATCCCCTTGGATATCGCCAACATATACCGCATCCTCAGGATTTATATGATTTCTCTCGCAAATCAACTTAATATTATCTGCCTTTTGCTTATCATTGTTGCCATAGCATTCTATATCCCCTACTAAATCATGGAACTGATAGTAATCCAAAAAGGCTTCAATGTATCCTGCCTGACAATTACTTACTATAAAAAGTCGATAGCTCTTCTTCAATTCTTCCATGGTCTTGCGAATCCCCGGATACAATACTCCGCCATGCTCTCGCAGATAATCATTCTCTCTTTTACATGCCAGCTCTAACAGGGCCTTCCGTTCCTCACCCTCCACCTTCTCGAAAAGAATATCCGCAATCTTATCCATGGTCTTACCCATGACACTCTGAATATCCGCTTCCGTGATTGGTGCTCTCTCATATCCAAACTCTTGTATTGCCACATTCCAGGATTTCGCCACATTGTCTGCAGAATCCCAGAGCGTTCCATCCATATCAAAAATAATGGCTTTTTTCACGTTACATTCCTCTTTTTGAATTCTATTCCACGATACTTTACATACTTGTCTGTTATTTTAGCATATTATAAACAAAATTGCCATATTTTTCTTAATTTTTCAAGAATTTTTACACAATTCTTACAAAAAATGCCGAAATAAATTTTTAATGGGCTGTTGCAGAATGCAAGACGAATTTGCCTTCCGCAACAGCCCATTGGATTTATATTAGGATATTAAATTTCATCTAATGCTTTGCCGATATCATGGCGCATATATTTGTTTGCAAAGAAAATCCACTCCGTTGCTGCATATGCTTTTGCTCTAGCCTCTTTTAAGTCATCACCGGTTGCCGTAATACCGAGCACTCGGCCACCATTAGTTACGATATCTCCGTTTTCGTTGAATTTGGTTCCTGCATGGAAACAATAGTAGTCGTCTTTGCCCTCGAAGTTTTCAAAGCCGGTGATTGGAAGGCCTTTTTCGTAGGCAAGCGGATAACCGTCAGATGCTAATACCACGCATACCGCTGCTTTGTCCTCAAACTCAAGCTTTAAGGTATCAAGCGTTCCATCTACACAGGCTTCCATAACATCAATGATGTCATTTTTAAGACGTGGAAGAACAACCTGTGTTTCCGGGTCACCAAAACGAGCATTGTATTCCAATACCTTTGGTCCATCCGGTGTCAGCATAAGTCCAAAGAAGATAACTCCTTTAAACTCACGCCCTTCTGCTGCCATTGCATCTACGGTTGCCTGATAAATATATTTCTTACAAAAATCATCTACTTCGTCTGTATAGAATGGGCTTGGCGAGAAGGTTCCCATGCCGCCTGTATTTAATCCCCGGTCTCCATCCTTTGCACGCTTGTGGTCCTGTGCAGAGGACATAATCTGAATTGATTTTCCATCTACGAAAGAAAGGACAGACACTTCACGTCCTGTCATAAA
>CAYMYV010000160.1:0-5071 GCA_964394775.1 uncultured Lachnobacterium sp.
GTAACTTAATCGGAAAATGGGTAGAAGAAAACGAATATCCGGAAGATTACGATACATTAAAAGAAATCGTTCAGGGCGTATGTTACTATAATGCTAAGAATTACTTTAAATTTTAATGCTTAATGCCAAAATAGGAGGAAAATAATAATGTCTAGTTATACAAACTTCTCATTAGAAGGAAAAATCGCTCTTGTAACAGGAGCTTCTTACGGAATCGGTTTTGCTATCGCATCTGCATACGCAGAAGCTGGCGCAACTGTATGTTTTAACGATATCAATCAGGAATTAGTAGATAAAGGTATTGCTGCTTATGCAGAAAAAGGCATTAAGGCTCACGGCTATGTATGTGATGTTACCAACGAAGAACAGGTAAACGCAATGGTAGCTAAGATTGCAGAAGAAGTTGGAACTATTGATATTCTTGTTAACAACGCAGGTATCATCAGACGTATTCCAATGCATGAAATGAGCGCAGACGATTTCAGAAAAGTTATCGACGTTGACTTAAATGCACCATTTATCATGGCAAAAGCTGTTATTCCGGCAATGATTGAAAAGAGAGCAGGAAAGATTATTAACATCTGTTCTATGATGTCAGAGCTTGGCCGTGAAACAGTATCTGCTTATGCAGCTGCTAAGGGTGGCTTAAAAATGCTTACAAAGAATATCTGTTCCGAATATGGCCAGTACAACATTCAGTGTAACGGCTTAGGACCTGGATATATTGAAACACCACAGACTGCACCTCTTCGTGAGATTCAGCCTGATGGAAGCAGACATCCATTTGACCAGTTCATCTGCGCTAAGACACCTGCTGACAGATGGTTAAAACCGGAAGAATTAACCGGCCCGGCTGTATTCCTTGCATCAGAAGCATCGAATGCAGTAAACGGACACATTCTTTATGTTGATGGTGGTATCTTAGCTTACATCGGAAAACAGCCAAGCTAATCATTTGGTGGCTGTCGAATAAAGTGTACCTTATAAGATACGGATTATATATAGAAAACCTCTACGCGTTGCTTGACGTCAGCTTATCTATATATAATTCCGTATCTTGTTGTATATATGGACGACAGCCGAATTGATTAGCCGGAAATTAACTAAATGGATATTGACATGATAAATATTGATTAAGAAAGGACATATATTATGCAATTAGGAATTCGATTACATGATATTGAAAAAGGAACCTTAGAGCATAGACTTGAGGTTGCGCATGAGCAGGGCTTTAAATGCGGACATCTGGCATTGTCCAAGGTTATCTCCGAATATTCGGTAGATGACAGTGCATTAACACCAGGCTTTGCATTATATTTAAAACGCATTTTTGCTGAGAACAAATTAGATGTGGCAGTATTGGGCTGCTACTTAAATCTTGCCAATCCTAATCCGGAGAAGCTGGCAAAGATTAAGAATCGCTACCTTGCACATATCCGTTTTGCTTCTTTACTCGGAACCGGTGTAGTGGGAACAGAGACAGGTGCAGTAAATGAAGAGTATAAGATGGAGGAAGCTAATTTTTCTGACGAGGCACTGGATATTTTTATTGAGAATCTTCGACCAATCGTTGAATATGCAGAAAAGATGGGCGTAATCATGGCAATTGAGCCTGTTTGCCGTCACATTGTATGCAATCCGGCTCGTGCAAGAAAGGTGTTAGATACCATCAATTCTCCGAATTTACAGATTATTTTTGACCCTGTAAACCTGTTGGAAACATGGAACTACGAGCAGAGAGACGAGATTATTGCAGAGGCAATCGAGCTTCTTGGCAAGGATATCGCAATGGTACATATCAAGGACTTTATCATTAAGGATGGCAAGATGGTATCCGTTGCTGCTGGTACCGGTATGATGGATTACACCCGGATTATCAGGTTTATCAAGGAACAGAAGCCATATGTACATGTGACCCTGGAAAATACAGTGCCTGAAAATGCAGTAGAGGCTCGCAAGTATATTCAGGGCTTATGGGATGAAATGTAGGAATTAATAGAAACAGAAGGAATAAACCGTGGCTGATAAAAGAGAAAAGACCTATACCATGGATTTGACGGAGGGGTCTATTGTAAAAAAGTTAATATCGTTTGCTTTACCGCTTATGGCATCCAGTATGCTGCAGCTAATGTTCAACGCAGTGGATGTTATGGTAGTAGGAAAATTTGCAGGAGACAATTCTCTTGCAGCAGTTGGGTCTAACGGTTCTATTACAGGCTTAATGACGAACCTGTTTGTGGGTTTGTCTGTCGGCACAAATGTCCTCGTAGCGCGTTATTTTGCCGCAAAAGAAGAGGATAAGCTTCGTAAAGCAGTACATACCTCCATTGTAGTAAGTATTATTGGAGGCATTGTCTTGGGAATTTTCGGTAGTATGATGGCAAGACAACTACTGATATGGACGCAGAGTCCACCGGAGGTTATTAATCTTGCAACCTTGTATCTGCGTATTTATTTTCTGGGTATGCCGGCAAATATGATTTATAATTTTGGCGGAGCAGTACTAAGAGGTGTTGGCGATACGAAGCGTCCGCTATATTATCTGACCTTTGCGGGAGTTGTCAATTTGCTGCTGAACCTGCTGTTTGTTATTGTTTTCCATATGGATGTAGCAGGGGTTGCCATTGCCACCATTATCAGCCAGACGATTTCGGCAGTTTTGGTGTTGCGTTGTCTGATAAGTGAGAGTGGAGCCATCCGACTGGAAAAACAATATATGAAAATTGATGGTCGGCTTTTGGGAGAAATTTTAAGGATTGGTATACCGGCAGGTATCCAAGCCTCCATGTTCTCTCTCTCGAATGTAGTTGTGCAGTCCTCAATTAACAGCTTTGGTAATGTGGTTATGGCAGGAAATGCTGCGGCACAGAATGTAGAGAGCTTTATTGCGACATCGATTAAGGCATTTTCTCAGGCAGCGGTTGCATTTATTAGCCAAAATATTGGTGCAAAGCGTTATGACAGAATTGGTAAAATTATAGTTACGATTCTGGCAATGGCAGTGCTTTTCGATGCAGTGGCGGGGAATGTGGCATACCTTTGTGGGGATTCCTTGCTTAGTCTGTATTCCAGCAGTGAAGAGGTGATTGCTGCGGGAATGGTTCGTGTGGGTATTAACCTCATTCCGCATTTCATCTACGCGATGATGGATGTTATGGCAGGCGTTATTCGCGGATTAGGTTACTCGGTAATGCCAATGGTAGTGGCATTGCTTGGTGTTTGCGGCTTCCGTATGGCCTGGATTGGCATGCTGTCTCAAAATGAGGCATGGTATACCATTGAGAATGTATATTCCGCATATCCAATTTCATGGACCTTTACACTTGTGATTCATACCCTGTGTTTCTTAGTCGTTTGGAATAATAAGAAAAGAAAATTAAAGAATCAGTAATAGATATTATAAAAATGGCTCTAGCTATGCAGGGAGTAGTTCTTCGCATAGCCAGAGCATTTTTTACCTTATAGGATTCGGGTGTCAAAAGGTGCATCTACAAATTATGTTTGGCAAATTGTACTTGTGCAATTTGCCAATTCGAGTTTTAGAAAGCACCTTTTGACACCCGAATCCTTATAGGAAATGATTGCTTATACTGCCAAATCCATCTGTTGCACAGTTCCAACTTCTCCGTCCTCATACAAGAACATTCCTGTCGCGCGGATAATCGCATTCGTCATGTTTTGTGTGTTTTTCAAAGAAAATTCGGTGTCCTCATAACCCAGATGAATAGCGCCGACACCAGCCTCCTTTAAGTTCACGAGTGTGGAGTTACCCTGTTCGTCCATGGACCAGATACGAAGCTTGTTAAATATCTCGTCTGCTTCATCAATCCAGCCATTGCCGTCCTTGTCGTACTGCAACAAATCATAGAATCCATTGCCACTGGAAGTACCGAATAATTCACTTCCATCGTTAATGGCACCATCATTATTTTTGTCCAAAGCCAGATATCCGCTAGAGGAATGCAACATGGATATCTCCTCGGCAGTACCGTCTGCGTCCAAATCAAAGAAGAATTTCTGGTCAGAAACACTGGCGACGTTGGAGTTAAGATTAATAACCAATGGGTCGCAAAGACGCGGCTGTCCGAAATCAATCTGCTCGGATGCCATGGCGGTAAACGAGCGGGACATCTCAAGACTGATATTAAAGGAAAGCTCACGCCCATCTGCGGTAATTGCAGTCCCACTTGTCTCAAAACATGTGGTTTCACGTTCTGCACAGTAATAGAAGGACTTGTAGCTTCCACCGGTTCCAAGAACCTGTCCCATATCTTCTGCAGCAAGGGTAACTGAATTATTTGCACTAAGCTCCGCAGGAGTATTGGTTCTGTCAATTACTCCTAAGGAGTTTGAGAGCTTCTCCCTGGAGCTACGGAAAAGCATTCGTAGCAAATGGTTTAGGCTTTCCTGTTGAATTTTTTGAATATCTTTTATTTGCTCCTCCAAACGTGACATGCGGTAAGAACGGGAGGTCTGAAAGCTTTCCAGAAGAGTCTGCATTTCCTGTTGACAGTTTATGAGTGAAGACTTTTCTGCACCGATGTTTTCTGCTGCTACCGGCGAACTATTCATAGAAGCGGAGGATTCGCTGGCATAAGCTGTCTGCATGCTGATAGCAGTTTGTGATTCTCCAGTGGCATTATCCCACACCGAACGTTCTTCATAGAAGGAGCTGGTGTACTGATAGCGTCGGCTTGCACTGGAATTTAAAGTACTGTTTTGAATAATCAAGATATCATCCTTTCTCTAGGACGGTACCGATTCTTGTTTCTAGAGTCCTTTCTTGGAAAAAGAAAAGGAGGGCATTCCGGGTAAAAAATCCATTTTCACGCAGAAGCCATCCTTGGTTAGTCCAGTTGTTTTTTTATTTGGTTACGGCCGTCAACCGATTCAATATGTATATCGGAAGATTTGAGAAATTGTTTAATTTTTTTGTGAAAAAGATATTTTTTCCTGGAATCTATGGTATACTTAGCAAGGAATTAGAAGTGATTGCGTTTGATACGCAGGAATAAAAGTGGAGTGTAAATACATATGAGTCTAACAAAAGAAACCTATCAGGCATATTGTG
>CAYMYV010000161.1:0-5061 GCA_964394775.1 uncultured Lachnobacterium sp.
GGATTATATACAGCTTGGACAGGTTTGGTGAACGAGCAGAATAGAATGGATATTTTGACCAATAACCTTGCCAATGCGGACACAACAGCATATAAGAAGGAAGGAACGACATCTGTAACATTCGCGGATGAATTAGCAATCAGAATCAAAGACACTTCCAGTTACGGTCTCCACAAAGAAATCGGTGGCATTTCCTATGTAACACAGATAGGACAGGTGTATACGGATTATTCATCTGGAAGCTTTAAAGTAACCGATAATGAAACGGATTTCGCATTGGATGGAGAGGGCTTTTTTGCAATTGCTTTTACAAACAAAGCGGGCGAAACTTCTGTGAAATATACCAGAGATGGTAATTTTGTAGTTGATAATCAGGGTTACCTTAGAACCAAAGATGGTGACTATGTATTAAATGCCAATGGAGCACTGAATTCAGATCCAAGTGAAGAAAACTATATTCAGATAAATCCAATTGCAGCATTTGCAGTGGATGCATCAGGATATATTTATCAGAATGAAGAGATAGTTGGAGTCATCGGTGTAGTTGATTTTGAAGATTACGACTATATTGAGAAATATGGTGAGAATTTGTACAACCTTGTAGAAGGTGGTGTAATTACAGAGTCTACAGCAGATGTTCAGCAAGGCATGTTAGAGACCTCAAACGTGAACGTAGTTGACGAAATGGTTAATATGATTGCAATTCAAAGAGCTTATGAAGCCGGACAGAAGGTAATTTCATCAATTGATGAGACTCTTGCAACCACTGTAAACCTCGGTAAAGTACAGTAATTCTAAGGAGGACTATACATTATGATGAGATCGTTATATACTGCGGCATCAGGAATGAAAGCCAGTCAGACTAATGTTGATACAATAGCGAACAATTTATCCAATGTGAATACGAATGGATATAAAACAGCAAGAACAGAGTTTAAATCTCTGTTATATCAGACACTTCAGACCAAAACAACATCAGCTAATGGTGAAGAAAGACCGATTGGTGCACAGGTTGGTCTTGGTACAAGAGTAGCGTCAATCACTTCTATGTATACACAGGGTGGGTTAACGGCGAGTGACAGTGCAACAGATTTTGCACTAGAGGGAGACGGATTTTTCGCAATCCGTGGTGTGGACGGAGAAACCTACTATACCAGAAATGGTAATTTTACATGGGCGGTAGATGCAAACGGAGAAACACTTCTTACTGACGTAGAAGGGTGTCCGGTCTTGGATAGAGAGGGCAATGCCATTTATGTTCCGGAAGATGTTAGTGCCGAACAGATGATGTTCCAGCAGAGCGGTGAAATTGGATACAGGACATCAGAGGGTGAATATATCTCATTGGAACAGCAGTTTGGTATTTATCAGTTCAATAATCCGTCTGGTCTGGAAAAATTATCATATAGTAGATTGCAGCAGACAGATGCATCCGGTCAGCCGATGTTAGAGGGAGAAAATGGAACCACAGCCAGCAAGGTGTGTCAGTATTATTTAGAGGGTTCTAATGTACAGGTTGCAGATGAAATGGTTAATATGATTATCGCCCAGCGTGCATATGAGATGAATTCAAAAGCAATTCAGACAGCAGATTCTATGTTGCAAACCGCAAATGAGCTGAAGAGATAATGTAAGGAGGTTTGATGATGGACATTAGTGGTATTTCATCCATGCTGAATCAGACGACAGCAACAAACAATGCAGCAAGTGCAAAAACAGATTCCTTGCAGAATTCCGCTTCGGGACTCTCTTCTAATTCGAGTGAAGAGGAATTGATGGAGGTCTTAAAAGACTTCGAATCATATTTTATTGAACAGATAATTAAGGAAATGAAAGAGACGTTTACAGATGAGGAAGATAAATCCTCTGTAGCATCTCAGTATACAGATACTTTTATGGATTATGCGATTGAAGAGGTTGCAGACCTTTTGCTTGATGAGGTGGGTGGCAGTATGACTCAGCAGTTATTTGAGCAGATGAAACGCAATTACAATATTCCAACAGTAGATGTAACAGCTGAAACAACAGAAGCTGCTGAAGCAGTAGCTGTTGAGTCAAAAGAAGAATAACAGGTAAGACCACTATACTGGTTTGGTGTAGTGGTCTTTTTTTCAACAAGCAGTGAAGAGGACATAAAATTGGAAACAATTACAGGTTATGTAGACCATATTATATATAGAAACACGGAAAATGGATACACAGTTTTGGAGCTGGTTTGTGAGGAAGAGGAAATCACATGCGTAGGGATTTTTTCGGACATCGCGGAGGGAGAGAACATCGAAGCAAAAGGGGAATATACAGAGCACCCTACTTATGGACGTCAGTTCAAGATGCAATCCTTTGAGGAAAAAGCTCCGGAGGATGAAATTGCCATAGAGCGCTATCTCGGTTCAGGTGCCATCAAGGGGATTGGACTGGCTTTGGCGGCAAGAATTGTTCGAAGATTTAAAAAAGATACCTTCCGAGTTATTGAAGAGGAACCGGAACGCCTGGCGGAAGTAAAGGGCATTAGTGAGCGAAAAGCGATGGAGATTGCCGACCAGGTCAATGCCAAAAAGGACCTGCGTCAGGCAATGATTTTTCTACAGCAATATGGTATTCATACGAATCTGGCTGTGAAAATTTATAACACCTACGGGCAGCAAATCTATAGTGTCCTAAAAGAAAATCCATACCAGATGGCAGAGGATATCGAGGGTGTTGGCTTTAAAACTGCAGACGAAATTGCCAGTCGTGTGGGAATTCGAACAGATTCAGATTTTCGAATCCGAAGTGGTATTTTGTATTCGCTTTTGCAGGCTTCCGGTGAGGGACATACGTATCTTCCGATGGAGGAGCTGACACAAAGAACAAGTAAGCTGCTGGAAATAGATGGTGAGCATATTGAGAAGCATTACATGAATCTGGCCTTGGACCGAAAGCTTATGATGCGCCAGAAGGATGATAGTACGCAAATCTATGCATCGACCTTTTATTATATGGAAGCAAACACCGCAACCATGCTAAAGCAGCTGGATGTCAGCTATAAGGCTTCAGATGAAGAAATTGAAAAACGTATCAAACGTATTGAAAAGCAGACCAATATCGAATTGGATGAACAGCAGATATGTGCAGTAAAGGAAGCTGTTCGCAATGGCCTTCTGATTATCACAGGCGGTCCGGGAACCGGTAAAACTACCACAATTAACACGATTATTCGTTATTTTGAAATGGAAGGCTTGGATATTTTTCTTGCAGCACCAACAGGACGCGCTGCAAAAAGAATGAGTGAGACTACAGGCTTCGAGGCAAGAACGATTCATCGTATGTTAGAGGTCAATGGTGGAGCAGAGGGAAATGGTGGCTTTGAGCGAAATGAAAAGAATCCGCTGGAAACAGATGTTATTATCATCGATGAGATGTCTATGGTAGATATCACGTTGATGTACGCACTCTTAAAGGCAGTATTGGCCGGTACAAGGCTGATTCTTGTGGGTGACGTGAACCAGCTTCCAAGTGTTGGACCGGGTGCTGTGCTTAAGGATATTATTGAATCCGGACAGTTTCATACCGTAAAACTGAATAAGATTTTCCGCCAGGCAAGCACCAGCGACATTATTGTAAATGCTCACAAAATTAATAATGGGGAAGAGGTCGCATTAGATAATAAGAGCATGGATTTCTTTTTCCTAAAACGCTATGAGGCGGATAAAATTATACAGGTAACCCTGCAGCTGATTAAGCAGAAGCTGCCAAAATATGTAGATGCTACGGAATATGATATACAGGTTCTTACTCCAATGAGAAAGGGCCTGCTTGGAGTTGAACGATTGAATAGCATACTGCAGATGTATTTGAATCCAGAGTCGCCATCCAAGCGAGAGAAGGAATATGGCGGAATCATTTTCCGAGAAGGCGATAAGGTAATGCAGATTAAAAACAATTACCAGCTGGAGTGGGAAATTCGAAGCAAATATGGATTATGTATTGATAAGGGAACCGGGATTTTTAATGGAGATACAGGAATTATTGAAGAAATCAATTCTTTTGCAGAAACCTTAACCGTGTCCTTTGATGAAGGGAAAATGGTGGAATATCCATTCAAATTGTTAGAAGAATTGGAGCTGGCGTATGCGATTACAATTCATAAATCCCAAGGCTCAGAGTATCCTGCAGTTGTAATTCCGCTGTTTCAGGGGCCAAGAATGCTAATGAACCGAAATTTATTATATACAGCAGTTACAAGAGCAAAAAAATGTGTTACTATTGTAGGAGATGATGAAATCTTTTATACTATGGTAAACAACAATTCCCAGTTGAAACGCTACAGCGGTCTGTGCGACCGATTGTTAGAAGAAGGGATGTAGTATCGCGCAGATACGGATTGTGAGGAAATATGGAAATTAGAATTTTACAGGAAATGGAATTAGCAAACGCTGCAGGCTTGTCCCGATATGTATTTGATAATTGTGTAAGATATCGTATGGAGTTTGTTCAAACCATTGGTTATGTGGAAAATTATCTAACTACAGAGAATTTGGTAAACTTGTGCAAAGAGAATAAGCTCACAGTATGGGGTGTGTTTGAACAGGAGCAGATGGTAGGAGTATCCGGTATGCAGTCAGACGCAATGATTACCATGCTGTATATTCTTCCTCAATGCTTTAAGAGAGGATATGGAAGAGCATTGCTTGATACCATGAGCAGATATGCGAAGGATGTATATGGAAGAGAAATGGTTTATGTAAATGCTACTCCGGCTTGGACCGCTACATATTTTATGAAGCAGGGCTTCTCATTTGTAAACAAACAGCAGGATATGCATATTCCATTTGTAACGATGTGTGGAAGCTGCAATTATGTGCAGCAACCTCAGAAAAAGCGTGTGTCTGCCAAGGTGATTGTGGGAGCGATTGCGGGCTGCTTCCTGTTTGCTACAATTGCATGCATTGCATACGTGCTATGGTATATATAAGAAATTGGAAAAAGAAAGAGGCTGTCGCAAAATCCTTATGGCCAAGCGGCGCCCCCTGTCTCTATGCCCTTCTACAGGCCACTCTACGAATTTAGGACAGAATATTA
>CAYMYV010000162.1:0-5020 GCA_964394775.1 uncultured Lachnobacterium sp.
GACATGGTATCGCTCGTGCATTACTTCAGGTAGATGCAGAATACCGTCCAACACTCAAAGCAGCTGGCTACTTAACACGTGACCCACGTATGAAAGAACGTAAGAAATACGGTCTCAAAGCAGCTAGACGTGCTCCACAGTTCTCAAAGAGATAAGAATTATCTGCGAACAAAACGCAAATACAAAGCCCTGGAATGCTTGCATTCCAAGGGCTTTTTTTGTGGACTTATAGGATTCAAGTGTCAAAAGGTGCAATTAATTATGATTAAATGTTGAAAAAAATGCAATTTATTATATAATGCAGTTGAGTGAGAGCTTTGGGGTCTGTAAAATGGAACGAATTGCGACACAAAAACTGGTAGAGTGGAAAAATAACAAGCATAGAAAGCCTTTAATTGTGTGGGGTGCCAGACAGGTTGGTAAGACTTATTTTCTTAGGGATATTTTTGCAAAAACATATTATAGGAATAATTATATCTATATTGATTGTAAAATAGAGGATGAGGTCTCAATTTCTTTTCCCCTTTTGTGGCAAGAGATCTCGCGCAGGGAGAATATATCATAAAGGAGCAGGACCAATTATCATGACCGAACTACAGCAATACCTAGAACTAATCCTAAAATCAAATATTCAAAAAATTATCATCAGTAACCCGGCCACAAAATCCGAAGGATACAAAAGAATTGTGATTGAGCAGAAGAGCAACGCTTATCAGATTTCCAAGTACACCGAAAAGCAGGTCTTCCACGAGAACCTCGCGCCGGAAGCATTGCTAAACAGGTGCATGGAATTAATGGAAGGACACTACCGACAGGTAAACGGCATCTCTGCTACAGAAGAGCATATTATCCTAATCTCTAAGAAAGGCAGCTGTAATTATAAGGTAAAGAAAACCGCCACAGATGCAGTAAAGCTCTCTGCCAAAGCAGAAGGCCACAATCGCAAGAAAAATTATATCCTGGAGGAAGGCATGAGTATCGAGCCTCTCGTGGATATGGGGGTTTTCACCAAGGACGGTAAAGTCGTAAATTCCATGTATGATAAATACAAACAAATCAATCGCTTCATCGAAATCATCGACGATGAAGTATCGGATTTGAAAGTGGAAGAACTAAACGTCATCGACTTTGGTTGTGGAAAATCATACCTTACTTTTGTAGTGTATTATTATCTGACAGAGGTTATGCACATGAAAGTCAATATGATTGGCTTAGACTTAAAGGAAGATGTCATCAAAAAATGTAATCAGGCTGCGCAAAAATACAATTACGAGAATCTGAAATTTGAAGTGGGTGATGTGAATGGTTTTAAAGCACCCTTTGAAGTGGATATGGTAATTACCTTGCATGCCTGTGACACAGCAACCGATTATGCTTTATATAACGCTATCAAGTGGAATGCGAAGATGATTTTTTCCGTTCCATGCTGTCAGCATGAGTTGAATAAACAGATAAAACCGGATGACCTAACCATTTTATCTCGATATGGAATCATTAAAGAGCGGTTCTCAGCGTTGGCAACAGATGCTATAAGAGGAAATATCCTCGAATATTGCGGATATAAAACACAGCTTCTGGAATTTATTGATTTTGATCATACGCCAAAAAATATTTTGATTCGGGCAGTGCGAAGACCAATTATTCCAAAGCAGGTAAGAGAGAATATGTTACAGGAGGTTCGCGCATTGATGAAGGAGTTTTCCTTTGTACCAACTCTGTATCGGCTGTTGGAGTTGGATAAAGAAAACCATATACCTATTGATAAGGCAGGTAAATAGGCATATATCTCCTATTAACATATATGATTGGTAAGAAGAAATACCATAAGATTATCGATTGGTACAGAACACATTGACGATATTATTACTGACTTAGAGCATGGATTTGAAGCAATTAATTAGAATGGAGGTCTATTATGGCAAAAATATATAAAACAGCGGATCAACTGATTGGAAAAACTCCTCTTTTGGAATTATCACATATTGAAGAAGAGTATGCTTTGAAAGCAAGATTATTAGCAAAATTAGAATATTTTAATCCGGCAGGTTCTGTAAAGGATCGGGTTGGAAAAGCGATTCTCGAAGAGGCAGAGCGTAGCGGAAAGCTTTGCAAAGGTTCAGTAATTATCGAGCCAACCTCTGGTAATACAGGAATTGGTCTTGCCTCTGTGGCAGCGGCCAAGGGGTATCGCACAATTATCGTTATGCCAGAAACTATGTCTGTAGAAAGAAGAAAGCTTGTGAAGGCATATGGCGCAGAGCTTGTATTGACAGATGGAACCAAAGGCATGAAAGGCGCGATTGCCAAAGCAGAAGAGCTGGCGCAGACAATTCCGGGAGGCTTTATTGCCGGACAATTTGTGAACCCGGCAAATCCAAAGATTCATTTTGACACAACTGGTCCGGAAATCTACGAGGATACAGATGGTGAAGTGGATATTCTGGTGGCAGGAGTTGGAACGGGTGGAACCATTACAGGAGTTGGAGCTTACTTAAAGAAGCAAAACCCAGAGGTTAAAGTGGTAGCAGTAGAACCGGCAGCGTCTCCTGTGCTCTCCGGCGGTGCCGCAGGAGGACACACAATTCAAGGAATTGGAGCAGGATTTGTACCGGAAATATTGGACACATCGGTATATGATGAGATTATCGCAGTAGAAAACGAGGATGCGTTTGAAAAAGGAAAATTAATCGGAAGAAAGGAAGGAGTACTAGTAGGTATTTCCGCTGGTGCAGCACTTCATGCGGCAATTGAAGTAGCACAGCGCGCAGAAAATGAGGGAAAAACAATTGTTGTAATTTTACCGGATGGTGGAGATAGATATTATTCTACAGCTCTTTTCGAAGAAGAATAACAGGAGTGGTGAAAGGGAATAGAAATCTATAATTTGACAAAATGCGACATAAGTGTAATAATGTGCTTATGAAAATAATAAAAAGGAGGCTCTAATATTATGATAAGAGCAGAAATCAAAGCACAGGCAAAAGACCAGTTAAAGGGCAACATAGGAAAGCTTTTCGTATGTATGTTAATCAATTATGCAATTGGAGTTGTATGTGGACTCATTCCGGGAGTGGGTACAATTGCAGCAGTAATCGTTTCTCCACCACTTTCTATCGGTTTAATTCTTATTTACTTAGATTTGAGCTATAACAAGAGTACGGAAATCTCAAGAATGTTTGATGGTTTCAAGTATTTTGGAAAATCAATCTGGTTAACAATCCTGGTTGCAGTATTTACAATGCTTTGGGCCTTGTTATTCTACATTCCAGGTATTATAAAAGCATTATCTTATTCAATGGCTTTCTATATTTTAGCTGAGAACCCGGAAATGACAGCAAGAGAAGCGTTGAATGAAAGTAAAGCAATTATGCATGGACATAAGATGGATCTCTTTGTATTATACTTATCATTTATTCCTTGGTTATTATTAGTAATTGTTACATGTGGTATTGCAGCTATTTATGTTACACCATATATGCAGCTTACAGTTGCAAACTTCTACCAGGGCATTAAGCGTCAGAAACAGGTAATTCCTGAAGAGTCTGTGGCTGAAGAAATCTAATAGTATATGTACCCTCTTTACCGGACTAACCGGTAAGGAGGGTGTTTTTTTGCCCTTCCACATATACACTACTTCCCGTTTGGTTTAGGATACAGGAGGAATAAAGATTCCAAGTGCAGGTGGTTTCAGTGTAAATACCACAAATGAAATCACAAGTACAGTTAGAATGATGGTGGATACGGTAGTATTTAGCCATTGTTTTTGGCTATAGAGCTTCTTTTCCACCCAAAATGCAAATGCAACGGAAAGCAGGTAGATGAAAATATTAATCCAGTCGATGTTTGTGCCGATAACGCCGGTAACAGTATAAAAAGCAATTACAATAAAAGCCACTCCGGAGAGAATGCAGGAGGTCCGTGCAGGAAGAAAAGAGATATTGTTTCTACAGCTTGTGAATAAATCCCACAGTGTAAGGAGAAGCATTGGAAAAAAGAAAAGCTTCAGATGCTCCCAAACCGATTCGTTTATAGGTGAGAATAATCCTACGATTAGATTTTTACCTGACCATTCATAGACAAAATGCAATAGTACTCCTAGGAGTGCAACAAAAAGATAACGAAGAATGAAGTGTGTTTTGTGATTCATAATACTCTCCTTTTTTACATTTACTATAAGTATGTGCAGAATTTATTAATAGTCACCTTCCTTGAGAAAAAACATATAGTAATATCATCAAAAAATAAGGATGGAAATTATGGAAGAAAACAAAATGTATTTTACTCAATTAGAAATTCTGTGGAAGATTTTTTCAGAAACTCCAGCGGCTGTTGCATATATACGCGGGAGCGAAGAGTATCCTCAAATACAGGGCGTGGCACAGTTCTATCAAGCACCTCAGGGCGTTCTAATCGTGACAGAGATGCTCAAGCTTCCTACGAGCGGGAAAGCCTGTGAGGGAGGTATATTTGCATTGCATATTCATGAAGGAACTCAGTGTAGTGGCAATGCGAATGATCCTTTTGCAAACTCCATGACCCATTTTAATCCCGATAATTGCGAGCATCCATATCATGCAGGGGACATGCCGCCACTCTTCGAGAACGAAGGCTACGCATTGACAGTTTTTGTGACGAATCGATTTCGCGTAGAGGATGTACTGGGAAAAACAGTGATTGTACATGATAAGCGAGACGATTTCACCTCACAGCCGGCAGGGGATTCCGGTAAAAAAATAGCCTGTGGAATCATTGAACCAATTACGATTCAAAAGGAATGAGAAGGTATTTCCTTTTTCAAGGAAATATTATAGAATATCAGTATAGGCTTGCTATTAGATGTGGTTCTGCAATGATAAGTCTGGTAAGGAGTATTTATGGCAAACGTGAAAAATGATTACAGCTTTATTCGTGGAGTATGTTATCCTTGTCCATATTTTCTGCCTGTTGAGCAGGTGAAAAAAGAGCTGGGTTACGGAAAAAGAATTAACTTAAACAGTACCCGCATATGGCTGGTATATGA
>CAYMYV010000163.1:0-4995 GCA_964394775.1 uncultured Lachnobacterium sp.
GTATATAAAGCATCTGAAATGAAAATTCCCGGAGCAGGCAAGGTTGAACTTGTATATACAGCAGAGGATGGAAGTGAAGTAAGAGAGCTTGTACACAACTTCACAGGTGCCGGAATTGTTCAAGGACAACACAATATAGAAGGCTCTATTGAAAGCTTTGCACACAGCTGTTTTAAGTTTGCCTTGGATACCAAACAGGATCTTTGGTTTGCGACCAAGGATACCATTTCTAAGAAATATGACCATACATTTAAGGATATATTCCAGGAAATTTATGATGCACAGTATAAGACTGCTTTTGAAGAAGCAGGTATTGAATATTTCTATACCTTAATTGATGACGCTGTAGCACGTGTTGTAAAATCAGAGGGTGGCTATATCTGGGCTTGCAAGAATTATGATGGCGATGTTATGAGCGATATGATTTCGTCTGCATTTGGTTCACTTGCGATGATGACATCCGTACTTGTATCTCCGGAAGGATATTATGAGTACGAAGCTGCACATGGAACAGTTCAGAGACACTATTACAAGCATTTAAAGGGCGAAGAGACTTCTACAAACTCTGTAGCAACTATTTTCGCATGGACAGGTGCGCTTAGAAAACGTGGAGAATTAGATAATACTCCTGATTTGTGCGCCTTCGCAGATAAGCTGGAACAGGCATGTATCAAAACAATAGAATCAGGCAAAATGACAAAAGATTTAGCCCTAATTACATCTTTAGAAAATGTTACAGTATTAAACAGCCAAAGCTTTATTAAAGCAATTCGTGAAGAATTGGAAGCTATGTTATAATTTTCTACGTGTTAAATCTTTCACACATTGACAGTTTTCGCAGAAAATCCTATAATTAATATAGGATTTTCTGTTTTTTATTACAGAAAAAATACTCTAAGGAGGGCATAGGTGTGAATAAAGAGATTTCACAGGCTGTTATTCGTAGAATGCCAAGATATTATAGATATTTGGGAGAATTATTAGAATCAGGAGTTGAGAGAATCTCTTCCGGTGATTTAAGTAAGCTCATGAAGGTTACTGCATCTCAAATTCGTCAGGATTTGAATAATTTTGGTGGATTTGGACAGCAGGGCTATGGATATAATGTACAGTATTTATATGAAGAGATTGGTAAAATATTGGGGCTTAATCAGACGCACAATATCATTATTATAGGTGCCGGTAATCTTGGTCTTGCAATTGCAAACTATATGAAATTTGATAAGCTCGGCTTTAAGCTAGTGGCTCTTTTTGATATTAATCCAGCCATTATTGGTCAGGAGGTTCGCGGAATAAAAATTCGCGCCATGGAAGAATTGGAGGATTTCTGTAAAAAGAACGTAGTTGATATTGCAGCACTTACTATGCCAAAGGCTACAGCAGATAATCTTGCGCATCAATTAGTCGAATTAGGTATTCATGCTATTTGGAATTTTGCTCATATAGATTTGGATATTGATGATGATACTGTAGTTGTTGAGAATGTACATTTGTCGGATAGTTTAATGCAATTATCTTATAATATCGCAAAAAATGAAAAATAATTTGAGGAGTATCATATGGAGAATCAAAAAGACTTTAAGTCTGCTTTGATAAATAAAACAATTCCGAATCTTACTCTGGATCAAAAATGGCATCGTTTATTCGCAATTCATGGTAAGACCGAAGAAATCAAAGCATTAGAATTACAAATCAATACATTAATGACAACGGAGGCTCGTCTTAATACGCGTCTTAAAGAGCTGAAAAAGCTAAAAAGTCAGCTTTTGAATAATATTGTGCAAAATATGGACAATTCCAAGGATGGGGAAGCACTTGCGATTCGTGAAAAGAAACAGGAGGAAAATAAGAGGCTTGTTGACGAAACGAATCAAAAGATTGATGAATGCGAGGATGAATTGGCGGATATTCCATATCAGATTCGTAAGTCAAATGAAGAATTGATGCTACTTTCCATGGATTATTTTTATGATAAATTACGTGTAAATCGTGAAGAAGCAGCGGAAATTGAAGCATGGATTAATCAGGTTCGAATTGACCTGAAAAAAAACATTATCCGAAAACAAAACCGTGACATCAATAACCGTGAAATATATGAATATCTTCATGATATTTTTGGTGCACAGGTAATTGATATTTTTGACATTAAGTATGATGACGAATCGAGGGAGTCAACTTGAGATATCTTGTATCAGGGAAAGAAATGAAGCTTCTGGATCAAAATACATCTAACTGTTTTAAAGTACCGGAATTAGTGCTTATGGAGCAGGCGGCGTTTGTCTTTATCGAGAAGCTTTTTGATATTTTAGACGGAAAATTGAAAAAGGGTATCGTTTTCTGCGGAACCGGTAATAATGGAGCTGACGGAATGGCAATTGCACGTCTGTTAAATGAAAGAGGCGTTAAAACCGATATATGCAAGCTAAAAGAAGCATGCAGGCTGCAGGTAGAGACCTCTGAGTCGTATAAAGTACAGGAATCCATTTGTGAGGCCTATCAGTTTTCGCAGGTTACCGATATCGAATTCATATCAAAGGAAGACTATGATTTTGTGATTGACGCGGTATTTGGAATCGGATTATCCAGAAACCTTGGGGAAGAATATTTACAGATGGTAGATTTTATAAATTCGATTCATGCAACAAAAATTGCAGTGGATATGCCATCCGGAATCAATTCAGATAATGGTCAGGTAATGGGTAGGGCAGTAAGCTGTGACTATACCATTACATTTTCGTTTGAAAAATTAGGACAATATTTGTGGCCAGGATGTGATTACGCAGGGCACGTAATTGTTGCAGATATGGGGATTACCATGCTCAGCTGGCTGGATAGAAAGCCTATGATGGCATATTTGCAAGAGAACGATTTGAAAGAGCTTCCTGTACGTCCTGCACATTCCAATAAAGGGACCTTTGGTAAGCTGCTAATAATTGCCGGAAGCACTCATATGGCAGGTGCGGCCATTCTTTCTGCAAAGGCAGCATATAATAATGGTACGGGATTGGTAAAAATATTTACAAATGAAGCGAACCGTTCCATAATACAAACGGCTGTACCGGAAGCGATTGTAGCCACTTACGGCAATTCTGTTGAGCAAGAAGAATTAATGTACGAGATAAAATGGGCAGATGCTATTGTTGTTGGACCCGGACTAGGTAGAACCGCTGTTTCAGAAGAAATTGTTGCTTTTGTATGTAAAAATGCAACGGTTCCGGTTGTATTAGATGCAGATGCATTGAATATTATTTCCACCGACAAAGAATTATTGCTGGCGTCACATACAGAATTTGTTGTGACACCACATATAGGAGAATTTTCCCGTTTGACAGGGAAAAGCATAGCTTGGATACAGAACAATCTTGTGGATAGTGCAATTGAATTTGCAAAAACCTATGATATAATATGTGTTTTGAAGGATTTTCATACGGTTATTGCTAAGCCTGAGGGATTGAATTATTTGAATTTGTCTGGTAATAATGGAATGGCAACTGCAGGCAGCGGTGATGCTTTGGCCGGAGTGATAGGTGCATTTTTAGCACAAGGCCATACACCTTCTAATGCAGCTGCATATGGTGTATATGTACATGGTCTGGCAGGAGATATGGCTAGAAGCCGTATGGGAACATATGGAGTAACCGCTTCTGATATTATCCATGGAATTAAAGAAGTTTGGAATAAGGTGGAGAATCAATAATCATGCGAAATAGCAGAGTTTATGCAGATATTAATTTAACTGCGGTATTACACAATTTGGAAGAAATGCATAAAAACATTAAAGAGGATACACAAATTGTTGCAGTTATTAAAACAGATGCTTATGGGCATGGAGCGTTACCAATTGCAAAGGCAATTGAAGAGGTTCCGTACCTATGGGGATATGCGGTAGCAACTGTCGATGAAGCAGTGGCATTGATTGAAGATGGGCGTAAAAAACCAATTATGATTCTGGGTGTGACATTCCGGGAGAAATTTGAGACCATTGTAGATGAGGATATTCGTCCATGTGTCTGTGATTATAAAACTGCTAAGAAGTTATCTGATATTGCAGTAGCAAAAGGGAAAAAATGTCATATTCATATAAAAATCGATACTGGTATGAGTAGAATTGGTTTCCAGGTCAATGCAGATACCGCAGAGATAATATATCAGATTTCTCAATTGCCAAATATTGAGATAGAGGGTATTTTTACTCATTTTGCAAACGCAGATGCGGCGGATAAAACTGCTACATTTGAGCAGATGGATTTGTTTTCGTCCATGTGCGATATGCTTAAAAAAAGGGGAATTATGATTCCGATTAAGCATTGTTCAAACAGCGCAGGAATTGTAGATATTCCGGAAGCAAATATGAATATGGTTCGTGCAGGCATCATTTTATATGGTTTATGGCCGTCGGATGATGTTTGTAAGGATAAAATGAAGCTTCAACCTGTTATGTCGCTTAAAAGCCATGTGTCCTATATAAAAGAGCTTGAGGCAGGGCGTGCAATTAGCTACGGAGGAACTTATGTTACCCCTGAAAGACAGCTGATTGCGACAATTCCGGTGGGTTATGGTGATGGATATGCAAGAAGCTTATCAAATAAGGGATATGTTCTGATTCGTGGTCAAAAAGCGCCGATTTGTGGAAGAATCTGCATGGATCAGTTTATGGTTGATGTAAGTCATATTGCAGGCGTAGAAGAAGGTGACGAGGTGACGCTTATCGGTAGAGACGGTGAGTATTGTATTACATTAGAGGAGCTTGGTGATATGTCCGAGCGCTTCAATTATGAATTTGCATGTCTAATCACACCACGTGTTCCGCGCGTGAATTTCTACGAAGAATAGAGCGTGCCTTCTTTTTGATGCGTCTGATGACGCAATTTCCTATAAGGAATAGGGTGTCAAAAGGTGCATCTACAAATTATGTTTGGCAAATTGCACAAATACAGTTCATTTTCCGACACGTATTTCAAACATAAGTTTTTCTAAGTGCTTTGAAAAAACGAT
>CAYMYV010000164.1:0-4933 GCA_964394775.1 uncultured Lachnobacterium sp.
TAACTTACATATTTACTTTCTAATTTGCTTTTTAATTCAATTAATCTTTCTTTACGGTGCATCCGGCTTTTCATTTTGAATATTTTTTACTAATTTTTCAGTATCACGTACACTTAATTTCTCATCAAAAATACGCTGTGCAACCACATACTGTTTCTCCTGGTCTTCAATTCCAAGGAGCGCTCTGGCATGTCCGGTTGTAAGCATCTCATCGATTACCATCTGCTGAACCTTATCATTTAATTTTAAAAGACGCATTGCATTGGTAACTGCAGTACGGCTCTTAGATACACGTTCTGCAACCTCATCCTGTTTCAAATTAAATTCTGTCAAAAGACGTTTATATGCCTGTGCTTCTTCAATTGGGTTCAAATCCTCGCGCTGAATATTCTCAATCAAAGATATTTCCATAATTTCCTGTTCAGTTAACTTCTTGATAATAACAGGAACCTCTTTAATTCCAGCTAACTTTGCTGCTCTCCAACGTCTTTCACCGGCGATAATCTCATAATAATCATCTCTTTCCTGAACTAACAATGGCTGAAGAACACCAAACTGTTTGATAGATTCTGATAACTCCAATAAAGCATCTTCATCAAATTTCTTACGTGGCTGCTCTCTGTTTGGTTCTACTTTTGCAATATTCATAAGCACAGCGCCATCCGTTTTATCTACACTTGGTGCTGCAGCCTTTTCCACTTGTTTCACACCTTTATCAGTGATTAATGAGTCAAGTCCTTTTCCTAAACCTTTCTTTACTGCCATGTCTAAATATCCTTTCTATCAATAATTTCCTGTGCTAAGTGTCTATAGCTTTCAGCGCCTGCTGATTTAGAATCATACATATTGATTGGAATTCCAAAGGATGGAGCTTCCGCTAATCGAATATTTCTTGGAATCATCGTTTGGTAAATCTTAGTATCAAGATTTTCTTTTACGTTCTCAACTACCTGGTTTGAAAGATTTGTTCTTACATCATACATAGTAAATACGATACCTTCAATAGATAGATGTGGGTTCAAACGTTCCTGTACCAGGTTGATAGTATGAATCAACTGGCTTAATCCTTCCAACGCATAGTATTCACACTGAATAGGTACAAGTACAGTATCTGCTGTGGTCATAGCATTTACTGTCAACATATTGAGGGATGGTGGGCAGTCGATAATGATAAAATCATAGTCGTCTCTGATATAATCAACTGCTGTTTTTAATATATATTCCTTATCATTAATTCCTAATAACTCAATCTCTGCACCTGCCAAATCTACATTAGATGCAATAATCTGGAGATTATCAACGACTGTTTTGTGCATACTTTCTCTGATGGTACATTCATCAAGCATCAATTCATATACCGTATTTTCAACTTCATTTTTATCTACACCAAGACCACTTGTCATATTTCCCTGTGGGTCTAAGTCAATAGCTAATACTTTTTTCCCTTTTTCTGCTAAACATGCTGCTAAGTTGATGGAGGTTGTGGTCTTACCAACGCCACCCTTTTGGTTTGCAATTGCAATAATTCTTCCCATTTTTATTCCTTTCTTTCGTAGGAAAATCCTATATTTTTCTAATTTTTTATGCTTTCCTATTATAGCACTTAATTTCCTTCTTTTCTACACCAAAAAATTGGCACAAAAATCCAAAACACTATCCCTAGTGGTTTATGAGTTTTCCTATATGGAATGTTTCACGTGAAACATTTTGTGTGTTTTTGCAAAATCTAGTGTGTATTTTAATCTGAAAGAACTAAATCTTGTATTAAAACCCTTGTTTCACATAACAAAAGAGAAATGTTTCACGTGAAACATTTCTCTTATAATTTACTATATCTTGTGGAATTAAATATTTACAATTCCATTTTTTATTGCAAAAACTGCAGCCTGGGTACGATCTGTTACATTTAATTTTTTGAAAATGTTAGAAACATGGTTCTTAACTGTTCGCTCGCTAATGTCTAAGCTTTCTGCGATTTCTTTATTATACATCCCTACTGCTAATAATTTAAGCACTTCAATTTCTCTACTTGTAAGATTTTCAAGCTTTAATCCATCTTCGTTTTTCTCTATCATCTTAGCATTTAATGCAGGAATTAAACTTGGCTGAATGTAATTCTCTCCGGCAGCAATTGAGAAGATTGCTTTTTTAAGAACAGAGGATTCTGAATCTTTTAATACATATCCATGGACTCCAATATCAACTGCTTTCATCAGATACTCTACTTCATTGTGTGCTGTTATCACTAATACTTTTACTTTATTCTTACGAAGCTTCAGATTTTTCAAAACCTCTAAGCCGTTCATCACCGGCATGTTAATATCAAGCAATAATACATCCGGTTGTACTGTTTCCAATTTATTTAAACAATCCTGCCCATCCACTGCTTCTGCAATAACTTCAATGTCGCCATCTAATTCTAATAAACTCTTCAGTCCCTCTCTAATCATAGAGTGGTCATCTGTTATCATAATACGAATTGCCATGTATTACCCCTCCTCAATCGGTATATATGTTTTGATAGAACAACCTTTACCCGGAGAGGATTCAACCACTAATTTTCCCGATAAAAGATATATTCTCTCTTTCATAATAGATAATCCAAATCCGGAATTATCTTCACGTGAAACATTTTCATTCTTATCAATTAAAAAGCCTTTTCCATTATCCTCTATCTGAACGATACATTGGTCTTTTTCATAGACCAGCTTGACTTGTATTTGAGAAGCCTCCGAATGCTTGATTGCATTACTGCATGCTTCCTGAATTACTCGTAGAAGAGTAATGCCTACAACGTTATTAATTGGATATGGAGTTCCTTCTATTTTAAATGAAATATTTACTTCACTGATTGCATTTATCTTATCAATAAATCTCTCTACCGTTACATCAAAGCCTATATCATCAAAGGACATTGGTCGAAGATCATAAATCATATTGCGGGTATCTTCAATAACATCTCTTAATGTGTTACCCATAGCAGACAATTCCAATTTACATCGTATTTCATCTGTATCCATTAGTTTCAAACAGAGCTCGGTTTTATGAACCAATGAGGTAAGGTTTTGAACTGTAGAGTCATGTAGGTCTCTTGCTATTCGTTGTCTTTCATTTTCCTGAGTTTCCAATAGAGCAAGTCTCACTCCGGCATTGTCATAATCCTTTTCAAAACTGTATTTGATACTGCTACCCATGTTCTGCTCTTTTGCAACCTTGATAACACTGTTCAATTCATATATTTCATTATCAATAGAAGATATTTCAGCACGTATATCAGATAACATATTATTTAAATGTTTCTGACGTGCTTCCAATTCCGCAATTTTAGTTCTATTAAAACCATTCACTTGTCGTGGTGTAAACGACTCAAAATTTGGATCATTATTTGCTTCCAACCACTTAATGAATTCTGTATTCTCTTTGTATTCATTTGTAACAGCTTGAAAACGACTATTTGCATCGATACGTTTTTCCTGATACTGTTCTCTTATCTTTTCTAAGTATGATATAACCATTTTTACCTCACAAACATATGTTCGATAGATAATTATTATAAACCAATCATATTATAATTCATTTTATATAGAATGCAAAGATTTAAATAAAAATTAATTTGTATAATAGCTAAAAACTGTCTATAATAATATTATAAAGAACTTGGGAGGCTTGTATGAAAAAAGGCACAAAACGCTTACTTTTTGTCGTAGGTACATCAATGACTGCAATCTACGCATATAACAAATTTATTGAATCAACTGCTACCAAGAAGAACTTGCTTTCTACAGAAGATGGTGAATTCTTTACTTGGAAAAACGAAAAAATATTCTACACAAAATCCGGAAGCGGTTCTCCACTTCTATTAATTCATGATGCAGATGCAGCCTCTTCATCTGAAGAGTGGTCCAAAATATTGCGTCGTTTAGAAAAGAAACATACTGTATATTGTATAGATTTATTGGGATGTGGTCGTTCTGATAAACCTTGCATCGAGTACACCAATTATCTGTATGTACAGTTGATTACAGCTTTTGTCAAAGAAATCATTCAAGAGAAGACCACCATTGTTGCTACCAATATGTCTGCCTCATTTGTAATCATGGCAAATCATATGGATGATTCTCTTTTCGAGAAAATGGTTCTTATTAACCCTGTTTCCTTGAAGCAGTTAGATACTACACCAGACAAGCTTTCAAAAATAAAGAAGAATATCATCGAGCTTCCTTTCGTGGGAACCTTCGTTTATAACCTTCTTACCAGCAACACCAAAATTGATGAAGCTTTCCGCACCAAATATTATGCAAAACCACAGCTTATCTCTTCGCGTCTGGAAGATGTATATTACGAGTCCGCGCATACCGGTGGCAGCAACGGAAAATATCTGTATTCCTCACTTTTGGGGAATTACGTGAATAACACTGCAACTCATGCTGTGAAAAAACTTACCACTCCAACTCTTATTATTGGTTCCAAGGAAATCAAGAAATATGAGCATGCGTTGGATGATTACCACAAGGTAAATCCAAGCCTTGAGATTGTCCGCATCAATAACGGAAATCTCTATCCTCATATAGAGATTCCTGAGAAAGTGTCTTTGATTATTGAAGATTATATTTTATAGGGACGCTGGCACATAAAGTATATAATTATCCCGCTACTGTCTCAATATAAATAAGCCTCCAACGTTCCTAACGTCGGCTTATTTATATTGAGACAGTAGCGGGATTTTTACTTTTTCTATGTGCCAACTGTTTCCATAAGAAATAATCTTCTATCACTATCAATCCTCATTTTAGCGTTGTATTTCCAATAGTGAAAAGATATAATATAGGCAAATTTGAAGTTTATTGAGGAATTATATTTATGAGATTACTAATATATGGTGCAGGTGTAATCGGTTGTTGGTATGCAGTCTTATTTAGTAAAGTTGGATATG
>CAYMYV010000165.1:0-4907 GCA_964394775.1 uncultured Lachnobacterium sp.
TGCATGCGACTCGCTTCTCCAGCTGCATGATCCCCGTCGAAACCATTACTAGCCCGAAATATTTATTCAGCGATACATTGGCATCACTTTTTGCTGATGCATCGCTTTGTCAAGCGCGGCATTATCCGCGCATAGACACTTTATAATCTCTCTCTGCTTCACGACGCTGGTCTTTCTTTGCGATATCCTGACGCTTATCATAAAGCTTCTTACCTTTGGCAAGTGCAATTTGCACCTTCACAAGTCCCTTGCTAAGATATACCTCCACAGGCACTAACGTGTAGCCCTTTTCCGCAATCTTACCAATCAGCTTCTGTATCTCCTTCTTATGAAGCAGAAGCTTCTTCGGGCGAAGTGGGTCTTTGTTGAAAATGTTTCCTTTTTCATATGGACTCACATGCATTCCGTAGATATAGACCTCGCCGTCTTTCTCAATTCGGACAAAGGCTTCCTTGATACTGCATTTGCCCATGCGAATGGATTTTACTTCTGTTCCATGAAGGCTGATGCCTGCTTCGTAGATTTCCTCTAAGAAGTATTCATGGTACACTTTTTTGTTGTTGGCGATTAATTTCCTGGCGCCTTTTTCCATGAGGCATCCTCCTTTCTCAAAGCATAATTCATCCTTGATATCATGTATTCTCGCATGTGAAATAAAATAATCTTTAAGTCACATGCTTCATAATATATCATTTCTAACAAAAAATCAATAAACTGCCGGTTTAATTTTTCGTGCATTCGGACAGGGGTTCAACTCCCCTCTAGTCCTCCTCAACAAGTGAAAAATCAATCGTTCTCGTCATGCGGTCTGTACTCTTTACGCACACCTTGACCTTTTGTCCAAGCTTATAAGTTTTTCCAGTGCGTTCCCCTATCATCTCATAGGTTTCTTCTACATAATGATAAAAATCATCATCCATATCTGCCACACGAACAAGACCTTCGACCGTATTTGGAAGCTCTACATAAATGCCCCATTCCATCACGCCGGAGATGACCCCCTCATAGATTTCGCCAATGCGTTCTTCCATATACTCTACTTTTTTGAGCTTTACAGTCTCACGCTCTGCTTCTTCTGCACGACGCTCGGTTTCGCTTGAATGCTTCGCCACCTCGTTTAATATCTGCTCGTAATGCTCAATACGTTTTTCGTTCATGCGACCACGCAGATTCTCCTTGATAATTCTATGAATCTGTAGGTCCGGATACCGTCGAATCGGGGAGGTAAAGTGGCAGTAATAATTTGCCGCCAGGCCAAAATGCCCTGTATTTACAGTTGTATAACGTGCCTGCTTCATGGAGCGAAGTGTCAACCGGCTGATAAGTGCCTCTTCCGCAGTTCCATCAATCTTCATAAGAAGTTTTTGGAGCTCCTTTGGATGTACCTCGTCCTTTGATATATGAAGCATATATCCAAAATTATTGATAAACGCAGACAGCTTTTGCATTTTTTCAGCATCCGGATTATCATGGGTACGATACACAAACGGAAGCTCCTGCCAGTAATAATCCGCAGCTACCGTTTCATTCGCAATCAACATAAAATCTTCGATAATCTTCGTTGCCACATTTCTATCGTATGGCTTGATTTCCACCGGCTTACCTGCCTCGTCCAAAATTACCTTAGTCTCCGGAAAATCAAAATCGATAGAGCCACGACTCATACGTTTCTTTCGAAGGATTGCTGCAAGGTCGCGCATCAATTCAAACATCGGAACTAATTCGCGATATTTCTCAACCTCTGCCTCATCCTTGTCCTCTAGAATCTTCTTAACACTGGTATAGCTCATACGCGTATCCACTTTAATCACTGTTTCTGCAATTGTGTGGTCAATGACCTCACCCTTTGGATTAATTGTCATCATGCAGCTGAGTGCCAGACGGTTTTCTCCTGCATTCAAGGAGCAGATACCATTTGACAGTGCATGTGGAAGCATTGGAATTACACGGTCAACAAGATACACTGATGTTCCACGCTTTAAGGCCTCCACATCCAACGCACTCTTTTCCTGCACGTAATTGGTTACGTCTGCAATATGCACACCAAGAATATAATTCTCTCCATCCATAGATAAAGACACTGCGTCATCCAAATCCTTGGCATCCTCGCCGTCGATGGTTACCATCACAACATCTCGCAAATCCATGCGGCCAGCCATATCTGCTTCAGTCACATCCTTTGCCACATGTTCAACCTGATGCATGATTTTTTCCGAAAATTCCACCGGCAAATCATAAGCACGCACGATTGATAAAATATCTGTTCCCGGGTCATTGATGTGTCCTAA
Organism: uncultured Lachnobacterium sp.; assembly: GCA_964394775.1. Lineage (GTDB taxonomy): Bacteria > Bacillota > Clostridia > Lachnospirales > Lachnospiraceae > Roseburia. The sequence continues at coordinate 2,289 of CAYMYV010000165.1, forward strand.
GATTTCTACCACCTTACCCTCCGGAGACTTGCCCGGCTTTGCATATTTGGTTATTTCTACAACAACCTTATGTCCTTTGACCGCGCCCTTAGATTTTTCCAATGGAATAAAAATATCCTGATTGAATCTTGGATTATCCGGAACCGCAAACCCAAAGCTCTTGCTCTGCTCATAAGTGCAGATAATCTGCTTCATGCCACGCTCTAAAACCTTAACAATCGTACCCTCTTTGCGTTTTCCGGTGGCAAGCGGTGACACTACTACCTGAACGGTATCCATATGAAGTGCATCGCCAACCTTCGCTTCCGGAATGAAGATATCCTCTTCCTCTCCTTCAATGGTTACAAAGCCAAAGCCTTTTGCATGTGCTGTAAAAGTACCAACCACCTGCTTCGCCTCTGATTTGGTATATTTTCCTCGCTTCGACAGACTAATCTTGCCTTCTGCCATAAGCTCTGCCAGTATCTTTTCCAACTCCGGACGTTCTTCCTTTTTGACATTCAGTACAATTGCCAATTCCTTAATCTTCATCGGAACGTACATGTCATCGCAGATTAAATTATATACAGTTTGTTTTCTTTTCTTAAATAATTCCTGATTCATTCAAATCTCCCTGCAAAGAACTTTCCTATAAAGATTAGGGTGTCCTATAAATTAAAAAAGACTGTCTATATAAGACAGTCTTTTGCATCTTACCAAATACCTAAGTTCAAAACGATTGCTAACACAATAAAAAGAATTACACAAATCTTTGTAACCTTAGTTAACATTCCTTCCATTGAACGGCCTTTGTTTTTGCCCCAGTATGTATCTGCTGCACCGGCAATGGCTCCAAGACCTGCCTGTTTGCCCTCCTGCATTAAGATAACTACTGTAATAACAAGACTGATTATAATAAACACTATTGTCAAAATTGTTTTTAAAATTGCCACGGTTTGCACCTCCTATGTTCGAAAACTCATAACTTTTGTAAGTATACCATAACCTTTTTACATTTTCAACTATTTTTTATTTATAGATTTTACGTTTTTTGAGTTTTCACCTCGGGGATTTTCCTATATAATATAAGAACAACCTTGAGAAAGAAGGATATTTATCATGGACGTAAGAAAATTGTTATCAGAAGCAACCTCTAGCGAGGCCTCCGATATTTTTATCATTGCCGGTCGCCCGCTCACCTATAAACGACATGGAAAAATTCAAACCTTAAACGAAATCAAGCTTCTTACCGCGGAAACTGCTGAATTCGTAACCGGTATCTATCACCTTGCCGACCGTTCTATGGACCATTTTGAGCAAACGGGTGATGATGACTTTTCCTTTGCCATTCCGGGTGTATCGAGATATCGTGTCAGCGCATTTAAGCAACGTGGTTCTTACTCTGCGGTAATTCGTGTTATTTCCTTTAATCTTCCGAAGCCCGGAGAGCTTAAGATTCCTGATAGCATCATGGATTTTGCTTCTACAAAGCATGGTCTGGTTCTGGTAACCGGTCCTGCAGGCAGTGGAAAATCAACCACTCTGGCATGCATTATCGACAAAATCAATAAGGAACGCGAGGAACACATTATTACCTTAGAAGACCCTCTGGAATTCCTTCACAAGCATGAGCTGTCTATCGTATCACAGCGTGAGGTTTCCACAGATACCGAAAACTATATCACTGCACTTCGTTCTGCACTACGCCAAAGTCCGGATGTAATTCTTCTTGGAGAGATGCGTGATGCAGATGTTATCACTACTGCAATTGACGCTGCGGAAAGTGGACATCTGATTTTTTCAACCCTGCACACGATTGGTGCTGCAAATACAATTGAGCGAATTATCGAGACCTTCCCGGAAGCACAACAGCATTTGGTCTGCGTTCAGCTAGCTTCCGTCCTTCGCGCTGTGGTTACACAGAAGCTTCTTCCTTCTGTAGATGGCAGTCTGGTTCCGGCATTTGAAATCATGGTTGTCACACCAACGATTCGCAATCTGATTCGCGAGCATAAAACACAGGAAATTGATGATATTCTGTGCAATTCAGAGCTCGATAATATGATATCCTTGGACACAAATATTTATAACCTGTACAAGGATGGAATTATTAACCAAAGCACCGCTGTTCACGAAGCGATGCGGCCAGAGCAGATGATACACAAAATCGCTTCCTGCGAAAACGAATAAACAATTTAGGAGCTGGCGGGAATGCATAAAAAGAGGGGCATATCGCAAATATCAAATTATGAATATTTGTCGGTAGCCCCTAAATTATTTATTCCAATATTTATTTTACAAGAAGTGACTTTCCTGTCATTTCTACCGGTTGCTCTAAGCCCATGATTTCGAGCAACGTTGGAGCGATATCTGCAAGGCATCCACCCTCACGAAGCTTCCAGTTTTCTTCGCCGTTTACGAGGATGAATGGAACCGGGTTTGTAGTGTGTGCTGTGTGCGGTTTGCCTGTTTCGTAGTCTACCATCTTTTCTGCGTTACCGTGGTCAGCACAGATAAACATTACACCGCCAACTTCTTTTACGGCTTCTACAGCGTCACCAACAAGGCTGTCTACACGTTCTACTGCTGCTACTGCTGCAGGAATCACACCTGTATGACCTACCATGTCTGGGTTTGCGA
>CAYMYV010000166.1:0-4905 GCA_964394775.1 uncultured Lachnobacterium sp.
CTTTTGTTGTCTTCTGCAAGACCGATTGTACTACTGAAAAAGAAAAAGGATTTTGTGCCGGAAATCTGTGGAGAGAGTGACAGAATTGGTGCGCTGTTACCATGTAATCCGTTACAGCTTCTGTTGTTAGAAGAAACAGGCCCGCTTGTTATGACAAGTGGAAATAGAGGTGGAGAGCCGATTATTATTTCGGATGAAGAGATGGAAAAACATCTTCATAACGGAATTGATTTTATGCTGACCCACGACAGAGAGATTTTGACGCCGCTGGACGATTCGATATATCAGGTGGTTGAACTGCCTGTGGATGTGGCAGGAACATCAGTAATATCACCTCAGCTCATTCGTCGTGCCAGAGGCCTGGTTCCGGAACCAATTGCGCTAAAGCGTAAGTTAGAGAAAGATACGTTCGCTGCCGGCGGAGATTTGAAAGCAACCTTTGCACTTGGCAGAGATGAGCTTGTATATATGAGCCAGTATTTTGGGGATTTGGAAGATGTGCGCTGCATGGAAAGTCGTCTGCGTGGACGTGCCCGCATGGAAGCACTTCTTGAAATCAAACCGGAGGTAAGCGTTTGTGATATGCATCCGGCATATACATCGGTGCATGAGGCACGCCGGAGTGTGACACAAGAGGATGGCACGAATATCTTACAGGAAAATGGGAAATGTACCGGGCTCCTTCAAATTCAGCATCACCACGCCCACGTTGCGTCTGTGATTGCAGAGCATGGTCTGGAGGGAAAGGTTCTGGGTGTGGCGTGCGACGGAACCGGATTTGGTACAGATGGAACCATTTGGGGCAGTGAGTTTCTGCTGTGCGAAAATGAGAAAATGACACGTGCCGGGCATTTTTCTGCTGTAAAGTTGTTGGGCGGCGATGCCAGTGCAAAACAGGCAGATATGACGCTGTTTTCTTATATGCTGGAAGCAGGAGAGAGGGGGCTTGATGTGGCGGAATTTTTCGAGACATCAGGTGTTGCTTCCAATCAACCGGCATGTCATACGTCAGAAAGCAGCGTGCAACAGCCGTCAGGCTTTAACAGAGCACTCCAGGAAGCAGCATGGAAGAAAAACATCAACACCATATATTCATCGTCTGCAGGTCGCTTGTTTGATGCGGCAGCAGCTCTTTTGGATATCTGCCATTGCAATTCCTATGAGGGTGAGTGTGCGATTATGTTAGAGCAGGCAGCGCACAAGGGAAAAGAATTGTTAGAGCAAGCCGGGGAAGGAGTGGAAAATGAGCACTTTGCCCATATTTCCAAGGAAAGCTTAGCGAATATTCTACAGGTAGAATGTGTCAAAATAGATGGTATTTGGCAGGCACAGGTGATAAAATTGCTTGTAGATATGTATCACTTAAAAAACAGATATTCCAAAGAGGTTCTGGCGTATTTGTTCCATCATGCAGTTGCAAATGCGATTGTGGAAATAGCGGAGCAGATTTGCAAGGAGCAGGATACCAATCAGGCTGCATTAAGCGGTGGAACGTTTATCAACCGAATTATGATAAGTGAAGTTATGCATGGTCTGTCGGAAAGAGGAATCAAGCCATATACCAACGGGAAGGTTCCGTGTGGCGATGGCGGAATCGCATTAGGACAGATATATTTGGCGACTTTTTCAGACTAAATGCAAAGCGGAGAAGGGGAAAACATGAAAAAAAGAATTTTTTTACTATTAAGTCTTGTGACGATAGCTTTTTTGTGTATGTCTTGTGGGGAAAATACACCTACAGAACAGGATTCGGAGGAATCAGAGAAAATGGATGCAATAAAAGAAATTGAAGGACTAAAGCTGCACTATTCTTTTGCAGAGCTTACTGAAAATACGATTGCAGATGAAAGTGGAAACGGATACACCGGTACGCTCTATAACAGCAAAAATATGAATACCAGCTACGAGGCTGACGCCACCTTTATGACAAGCGGGGCATATGTGGAGATTCCTAAGGAGGCCTTTGCAGGGGAAGATACGCTTACGATATCGGTGTGGCTGAAGAACTATTCGGGTGCGATTAATACAACTGCCATATTCCTTGGAACAACAGAGAATATGCCGGTGAATTACTGGCTTTTAAATCCTTGCAATCCGGCAGGATTGTTAAAATCGGTATTTACAGATACCAATAATGCATCAGCACCATACAACACGGAAATTGGTATTTCACCGTCTGTTGCAACAAAGGGAATTACAGGACCTGCGACAGATATGAGCTGGAATCACTATGTGACAGTCATTACACCAACAGAGCTTACGGTGTATATGAATGGGGAGCCGGTCGGAACCGTTGAACACAGTAAAAAGTTATCGGATTTTGGCGAAGAGATAGTAGGTTATATTGGAAAATCCTCCTATTCGGCAGATGCTACCTACTCAGGCTTTGTTAGAAACGTAAGAATATATAATTGTGAGCTTTCAGAGGAAAATGTAATGACTTTATATGAGGGCGAAATGCCAAAAGCATTGCAAAACAATGCTACAGAAACAGAGATTTTCATTGCCGACAGAGCAGATCCATATATCACAAAGGGTAGCGATGGATATTATTATTTTACCGCATCCTATCCAATGTATGGCGCAAACGATAAAGAAGGATATGACAGAATCATTTTAAGACGCTCCAAGACAATCGAAGGTCTTGCGGATGCAGAGGAAAAGGTTATTTGGGATGAAAAGGATTCCTCTACTGCCCACAGATTTATCTGGGCTCCGGAAATTCATGAAATTAATGGAAAATGGTATGTATTTTTTGCGGCCAGCGGACAGGCAAATAATGTGTGGGATATTAACTGTCATGTCATTGCATGTGATGGAGCTGACCCATACAATGACACTTGGACGGATAAAGGCAAATTTCAGGCGGCAACGGGAGATAACGTGTCATTTACCGGATTTTCACTTGATATGACCTATTTTGAATGTAATGGAACCCATTATGTATGCTGGGCACAGAAGGTTGGAGAATCCAATGTGTACCTTGCGACAATTGATCCGGATGAGCCTTGGAAAACAACAAGCAAAGCGATGCTTCTTACCAAGCCGGAATATTATTGGGAGCGAGTATCAATTCCGGTAAACGAAGGTCCGGCAGCGATGATTCAGGATGGAAAAATCTATTTGGCATTTTCCGCATCAGCAACAGGACCGGAATATTGCATTGGCCTTATGTATGCAGATGTAACGGCGGACCTTATGGATATAGCTTCGTGGACGAAGGTGGAAACTCCGCTTCTTACCTCAGAAGACCTGATTGGAGAGTACGGACCGGGACACAATTCCTTTGTACAGGATGAAAATGGAGACTGGGTATTTGTATACCATTCCAGGAGCGAAGAGTGTTACAAAGGGGAATGCGGGTATGGAAATGAAGACCCATTGAATGACCCATGTCGTAGTGCCCGCATTCGTTATGTAAAATGGAGTGAGGCTGGAATGCCAATTCTAAACCAGTAGAAAAGTGAGGAGACTAACATGTGTGTAGCATTACCGGGAAAAGTAATTCAGGTAAATGAGAAAGACGCAATTGTAGATTTTAATGGCAATCAGGTGACTGCAAGAACAGGGCTTGTGGATATTAAAGAAGGCGATTATGTGCTTGTGCATGCAGGCTGTGTGATTCAGAAGGTAACACCACAGGATGCCGAGGATCTGACAGAGCTTATGAACGACGTTGGAGGGTTTTCGTAAATGAAATCTGTACAGGGAAATCTCACCGAAATGAGAGATTTTTTGAGAAACTACGACGGTCCGGAGCTTAGCATTATGGAGGTGTGTGGCAGCCATACTGCGGCTATTTCCAAGAACGGAATCCGCGGAATATTATCACCAAAGCTTCATCTTATTTCAGGACCGGGTTGTCCGGTATGCGTGACACCTACTGCTTATGTAGATAGGCTGGTAGAATTGGCGTTAACACCAAATACCTGTGTGGTAACCTTTGGTGATATGCTGCGTGTGCCGGGAAGCAGGCACAGCTTAAGCGAGGTGCTTGGCATGGGAGGACGCGCGGTTATGGTGTATTCTCCAATGGATATTTTTGCTTTGGCGGAAAAAGAACCAAATACCACCTTCGTGTTTGCGGCAGTCGGTTTTGAAACAACAACTCCGGTCTATGCGCTTTTATTAGAAGAGGTTATTGAGAAAAATATCCAAAATGTAAAAATTCTTACGGCTTTAAAAACCATGCCGGGAGTCATTGACTACCTCTGTGAAAACGGTGCGTCCATTCAGGGCTTTTTGGCACCGGGACACGTGGCAGCAGTAACGGGAAGCAGGCTGTTTGAACCACTTGCGAAGAAGTATGGAATTCCCTTTGCTGTGTCAGGCTTTGAGGGGGAAGAAATTCTCGAGGCATTATGTGGGCTGGTACAGGATGCAGGTACAGATAAGGTCTCAAATTATTATACTTCAGTGGTTTCCGAGGAGGGAAATATCAAAGCGCAGGCGCTTGTGTTAAAGTATTTTACCGCTTCCGATGCTGCGTGGCGTGGAATGGGAATCATTCCGAAAACGGGCATGGAGCTTCGCCCGGAGTACGAGAAATATGATGCAGGCAGCCAAGGATTAAACGAGGATAACAAACGAAATAAAGCCTGCTGTTGCGACCGGATTCTTATGGGTAAAATGCAACCACAGCAGTGCCCATTATTTGGAAAAGTATGTAAACCACTGTCACCGCAGGGAGCATGTATGGTTTCGACAGAGGGCAGCTGTCATTCAGCAATTACTTCTATGTAAGTAGATGTTGGGTCTATGGAGCTGAGTAGGTGTTGGGTCTATGGATTAAAAATGAAAGACTGATTTAGAAGCTTCTAAAAGTGGCTATGAAGTTTTTAAGGGTGGCTTTGAAATTTCTAATGGCAGCTTTGGAGTTTTTAAGGGTGGTTTTGAAATTTCTAA
>CAYMYV010000167.1:0-4840 GCA_964394775.1 uncultured Lachnobacterium sp.
AGTGGTGTTCGGTAGTTCGCTGGGAGAAGACAACAAGACCTTTCCTTCGTTCTTCTGAATTCTTATGGCAGGAGGGTCATACGGTACATGCAACTGCTGAAGAGGCAGAAGCCAGAACGGTACAGATGTTAAACCTTTATGCAGATTTCTTAGAAGAGGTGCTTGCAATTCCTGTTGTAAAGGGTCGCAAGACAGATAAAGAGAAATTTGCCGGCGCAGAGGCTACTTACACCATCGAGGCACTTATGCATGATGGCAAGGCATTACAGTCCGGTACTTCTCACAATTTTGGAGATGGCTTTGCGAAGGCATTTGGTATCCAGTATACAGATAAAGAGAATAAATTACAGTACTGCCATGAAACATCATGGGGTATGTCTACTCGTTTGATTGGTGCAATCATTATGGTACATGGGGATGATTCCGGCCTTGTACTTCCACCAAGGGTTGCTCCAACTCAGGTAATGGTAGTTCCAATCCGCCAGGATAAGGAAGGTGTGCTTGACAAGGCTTACGATGTTCGTGATACCCTTGCTTCGGATTTCCGTGTGAAGGTGGATGCAACCGACAAGAGCCCGGGATGGAAATTCGCAGAGCAGGAGATTCAGGGTATTCCGGTGCGTGTAGAACTTGGACCAAAGGATATCGAAAACAATCAGTGTGTAGTGGTTCGTCGTGATACAAGAGAAAAGACAGTTGTTTCATTAGATGAATTGAATACAAAATTGGCAGAAATCTTAGAGACCATGCAGGCAGATATGCTTGCGAGAGCAAAGGGATTCTTAAATAATCACATCTGTGACGCACACAACTATGCAGAGTTCGTTCAGAACGCAGAATTAAAGACAGGATTTATCCGTGGTATGTGGTGTGAAAGCTTAGAATGTGAGCTTAAGATTAAGGAAGATACCGGTGTTACAAGCCGTTGTATGCCTTTTAATGATCAGGAACAGATTTCTGACGTATGTGTATGCTGTGGTAAGCCGGCTCACAAATTAGTATACTGGGGCAAAGCGTATTAAGAGTTACTAAAATGCGCAGTCTAAGGGAGACAACGAGACTTGCTGTGAATGCAGAGGGAAACTATAAATCGTATGAGAATGATATTGCCAGAGAATGTGAAAAATATCATAGAGACTCTAGAGGCGAATGGTTATGAAGCCTATGCTGTTGGAGGGTGTGTACGTGACACCCTCCTTTCTCGTATGCCTGAGGATTGGGATGTTACGACTTCTGCAAAGCCGGAGGAGGTCAAGGCATTATTCCCACACACTATTGATACGGGAATACAGCATGGAACTGTTACCGTTATGATGAATCATGTGGGATATGAAGTAACCACCTATCGTATTGATGGAGAATATGAGGATGCCAGACATCCGAAGGAGGTCACCTTTACCTCTAACCTCATAGAGGATTTGAAACGAAGAGATTTTACCATCAATGCCATGGCATATAATGACAGGACGGGCCTGGTGGATGAATTTGGCGGAATGGGTGATTTGGAAAGAGGAATCATTCGTTGTGTCGGAAACCCAATGGATCGATTTTCTGAGGATGCGCTACGTATGCTTCGTGCTGTGCGTTTTGCAGCGCAGCTTGGTTTTTCCATTGAGGAAGGCACCAAGGAGGCGATACGTAAAAAGGCTTCGACTATTGCTAAGGTGAGCGTCGAGCGTATTGCGGTGGAGCTTGTCAAGATGATTAGCTCAAATCATCCGGAAGAAATAAAAACGGCATACGAGCTGGGACTTACCGGTGTGTTCATGCCGGAATTTGATGTGGCAATGCGAACCGGGCAGCACAATATACATCATATGTATACGGTGGGCGAGCATATCATCGTTTCCATGCAGCATGTAAGACCGGAAAAAAATATTCGTCTGATTATGCTGTTTCATGATATGGCAAAGCCAATCGTGAAAACCACCGATGAGGAAGGCGTAGACCACTTCCGAGGACACACGCAGGGCGGTGCGGATATGGCAAAACGAATTCTAAGGCGCCTGAAATTCGACAATGCAACCATTGAGTTTGTTGCCCTGATGGTAAAGCATCATGACGACAGGCCGGAGACGCCAAAGGGTATCCGCAGAATGTTTTCCGCAATCGGATTGGAAAACGTTCCAATGATGCTGGAAATCAAGCGCGCAGATTTACTGGCGCAGAGTACTTATCAGCGCGAGGAGAAGCTGGCGTTGGTAGATAGCTTTGAGGAAGCTTACAGAGAATGCGTTGCGAACAACAGCTGTCTGCAGAAAAAAGATATGTCGGTAAGCGGCAGTGACCTAATTGCCATGGGCATGAAGCCGGGAAAAGAAATGGGTCAAATTATCGACCGGCTGTTTGAGGCTGTAATTGAAAATCCACAGATGAATGAGCGCGAAAAGTTGTTAGAACTGGCTCATAAATTAATCTCCCCTTTCATATGATAAACAGATACGATGTTAAGTCATATGGAGGGGTTTTTTGTATAATCAGACAGAAGCGATTTTATCGCAATATGAATTAGAAATAGGACAGATAAACAAAGGAAGAGGGACCTATATATGTGACACCGACAAGGGAAAGAAGCTCCTTGGTCCATTCCATGGTTCAAAGGAGAGAGGAGAATGGCTAAGGCAGTATTTAATGGCTGTGTCAAAAGCCGGTTTTCCTGTGGAGCAGATAGATCTTAACAAACATAAAGAAGTGGTTACGGTTGATGAGATGACCGGTGAAGGCTTTATTCTAAAGGATCAAATTGCAGGTGTGGAATTGGGGACAGCCAGATTCGGAGAAATGATAGAGGCTGCAAGGATGTTGGCAGAGTATCATCTTGTGGCGGAAGGTCTGGGTGAATGGGGCTGTGAATACAAAGGCATGAATGCAGTTGACGTGGTAGAAAACAGGACGCGTCATCACAGAGAGATGGTAAAGGTGGCCCATTATATCCGTTCGCGGAAAAAGAAATTGGATTTTGAGCGATTATATATGACCAGTTATTCAGGGATGCTTGCAACTGCTGAAAAGTCTATTTATTTTCTTATGCAACAGGCAGATAAGAAGCCTAAGAGCATCATTTGTCATGGGGACTGCAATCAACACAATATGATATGGAACGATGGAAGATGGTACATGATTCATTTTGAAAATGCATCCTATACATGGGCAGAGTGGGATTTGGCAAATTACATTCGTAAGATGCTGGAGAAAAATGGATGGGATGAAGAGCTGGGCATGGAGCTCGTGCGCGCATACGATGAGGTACGCGCCTTGGGAGCCGATGGCTATCTGAGATTGTACGGTCTTTTACTTTTTCCGGAAAAGTTCTGGAAGCTTGCGAACCACTATATGAATTCCAATAAGGCATGGATTCCGCCACGCGATATTGAAAAGCTGGAAAAAGCGATTGAACAGGAGCCAAAGCGTTTATCATTCGTAGAAAAATTGTTAACAGAAAATATGTTTTCAATTGACGAAGAATAAGGTATACTTTACCTATGATGAAAAAGAACAGAGTGAAACTAATTTTATATATGGTGGGATGGATTCTCGCGTCGATGCTTCTTGTGAGCTGTGGAATGTTTGGAGATGGAGGCGAATCAGAGACAGACACTTTGAAAAGTGAAAGCACAGAGGATACAAAAACGGGACTATTTCTGATAATGGAGCATGACACGGTAGAGGAAACCATGCTTGTGTATTCCTATGACACAGGGCTGGAATATTATTATTCATACAATTTCTCTACGAAATTTTTGAATAAGTATGGCGACCATTATCCTGCGGTTCGCTTTACCCCGGGTAAAGTGATTACGTTTGCGGAGCGCGATGAATTTGGCTATCTTACTACGGTACAGATGTCCGACCAGGTGTGGGAGCAGGAAAAAATCAAACGCTTTACCATTGATGAGGAGAGAGGCGTATTTACGATTGGGAGTACGAATTACTCGATTCAGGGGAAATATGTAGTGTTTTCCAACGAAGCGATGGTGTCAATTTCTGATATTACAAGCAGCGACATTCTGACTGTAGTGGGGCAGGGAAATAAAATCCTGTCCATAAATGTCACTACCGGACATGGAACCTTGTCCTTTACGAATACGGATTTGTTCGAGGGAAGTCTGTTTAAGCTGAACAACGATATTTTTGCAGAGGTTACAGAGAATATGACCATGGAGGTTCAGGAAGGAACCTATACCCTTACTGTAGCAAACGATGGCTGGGGCAGCAGTCGTGAGATTGTCATTCAAAGAGGCGAGACCACAGAGGTGGATTTGGACTCTATGAAGGGCGAAGGCAGGAAGAAGGGATTGATTTCCTTCCAAATCAATGCAGAAGATGTAAAGGTCTACATTGATTATCAGCTGGTCGACCATACACAGGAGCTTGAGGTTACTTATGGAACACACACCGTCGAAATCCGAGGGGACGGATATGACACATGGAAGCGTTATCTGGTTGTAAATTCGGAAAAAGCGACTCTGGTGGTTGAATTGGAGGTAAACGGCGAGACGGAGACCGAGACAGAGACAGAGACGGAAACGGAGACAGAGACGGAAACGGAGACAGAGACAGAGACCGAAACGGAGACTGAGACAGAGACGGAAACGGAGACGGATACCACCGCAGAGACCGAAACAGAGACCGAAATGTTGACAGAGACCGAATCAGAAACACAGACGCAGGTGTAGTCGGAAACAGGGGTCGAAACAGAGACCGAATCCGCCTAAAATGTGGGATTTTTCCTTGACAAACCTTGGAAAAACAAGTATATATATATTTAGGTAATTTGGGACAAATACTCGAATTATTATATATGAAAATCCAGAGGAGGAATTTTGACATGAACAAAGCA
>CAYMYV010000168.1:0-4840 GCA_964394775.1 uncultured Lachnobacterium sp.
TCATAAATCATACCACGAAGTACGTTCTGTGGATGTGTACCGAAGTTTGAACCATTACCATCGTAGCAGGCGATAAGGTCACGAGAAAGATGTGGGATTGCTACGATACCACTATCCTCTGCTTCGTTTGCTGCCGGGGCATGTGTGTTCTGTTTTGACGGAATCCATGGAGCCCATGGGCCACCATCGAATAATGTATACCAAGAGTTATTACATGTATGGTAAGCCTTTGGGCCTTCCTCCCAACATGTTGCAACAGCACATTTTACCATTGGATACTGCTCTTTGATGTAATTTGTCAAATCAGCATCCATGTAGTAAGAGCCTGTTGATTCCGGATAGAAACCAAATTTCTCGTAAAACTTCTCGAAAACATCATTAACGATAGCTTTCTTATCTTCCATTGAGAACATCCAGATACAGAAATCTTTGGTTTTATATTTTTCACGGAACTGTTCACATGGTAATCCAAGTAAAGACAGAGCGATTTCGTCACCGAAAACTTCATGGTCATGCTTGGCAATTTCAACTGCTTCGTCATTGAAAAGAGCTGCATATGTCATCTGGATTGTAACCTTCAAGCCGTTCTCATGTGCAAGTCTCTGCTGTGTTTTGAAAATATCAAGTGACTCTGTAATCAGTGCTTTATCTCCGATATCCTCTTCTTTGCCTTGTCCTGTAACAGTTGCAGAATATTCTGGAACCATCTCTGGACGATGGATGATGTTAACAATAAATTTGTCCATCCCAATTATCCTCCTGAAATTGTATTATGTATAATTGCTCGAACCCTTGATTTTGCGCTTGCGCAAACGGTTGCTCACTTGGTTGTAGTATACCTAGTATTTGACGGACTGTCAAGACGCTTATTAATATGTTTTTTCACAAATTTTCCTGTCGTTTTTTGTGAACTTTTTTACCTTATAGAAATCGGATATCAAAAGGTGCTTTCTAAAGCCTGAATTGGCAAATTGCACAGATACAGTTCTTATGCCGGTACATTATGAGACCATATAGCTTTTGTTAGTTCTTGGTCAATACATAGTCATTCGTGACACGTTGTCAGCAAAAGGCTTAGCAAAGCCATGGATGGCAAATTACTTTGTTGATTCCTTGAGGATTACTTCATAAGACAACAGCATCTTGCTTGGAACCTCTTCATCCGCAATCTGGCTTAACAGGTTCTTACACGCTACCACACCGAGTTCCTTGGCATCAAACGCCAACGATGTAATGGATGGCACATTGTTCTGTAGCACAGAACTATTGTAGAAGGAAGCGACCTTCACCTCTGCCGGAACCTTAATGTGCGCCTGACGCAGTTTGCGAAGTACCTGACTACAAATACCATCGTCCATACACAAAATACAGTCGGCTTTCTTCTCCAATGCCTCTTCTAATGCGTGATTAATGCTGGTACGGGTCTCCAGATTCAAAAATACCAGCTCAGGATTTATTTCTTTTCCTGCAATGGCAAATGCATCCTTAAAACCCTTTAAACGACGTTTGTTTACAATAATTCTCTCATTTCCGCCTAACAAAGCGATTCTGGAATTATTGTTCATCAATACGATAGATGTCAACTCACGACATGCACTCTCATGGTCGTGGTCAATCTGCTTTACTCCTGCGTAGCTGGTACTACCGGTTGCTACAAAAGGAACTGATTTTCCCTGTAAGAATTCTATTTGCTTATCTTCCTCAAAGGTACGAAGAAGCACTACCCCATCCACTTTACGATTGGAAATAACACGCTCTAATCCTGTGATATCGTCCTGCTGGCAAATGCTAAGCAGAATATCATATTCCATCATAGATGCCACTTCCTGAATTCCTATAATGGCTTCCTGAAAAAAAGGAAGGTCCACCAGCGCATAATCTCCCGGCATAACAACACAAATATTATACGTCTTCGATTGAGCTAAGCTCTTTGCAATAACGTTTGGCTTATAGTCATTGGCCTCTATATATTTTAACACTCTCTGTTTGGTTTCTTCCCCAATTCTTCCCTTACCGGATATTGCACGGCTGACCGTCGTCTTAGATACACCTAACGCTTCTGCCACATCAGCAATAGTAATATTTTTGTTTCCCATTGTCCTTCCCCTTCGCTGTTCAATCGGTTGCGCAATTTTATTTTCCTAAAATTACGGTAATAAGTCAACCCTTTTTCCATAAATCTTTTCCTTTCTTTGACATTTCTGTGCATATTGCCCAAAAAATTTTGTTCCCATATTCTTGTTTTTCTGTTATACTCTTCCCAAACTAGCAATTGCTGCAATGTATTATGATGTGTATTTGGGGTATATACGAATTTCCCTAACAACTAAGACCCTAAATCCAGCATCTTACATCTATATTTTTAAGAATTTTTTTAAGAATATTTTTAAGCCATGGGTATATATGATTTATTTTACCTCCGGTACCCTGATTTTTTAAATTTCCGGGGTATTACAAGATAATTTTGATACATATACCCTTTTTACGTTTTTGAGGTCTATTTTCGTGCTTATCAGGGGTATACTGATGTGTTTTTTCTCTATACACCCAATCATCCCCTGTGTATTGGCAGGAGGATGGCTGGGTATATTGATGTTTTTTTCTCTATATACCCAATCTTTCTATCCTACGATATTTCGTCAAGGCCTTTGCTCTCTAAGAACTATCAAAGAAAAAATAATACAATATCTAAAAGGAGAATAAGATGAAAACCGATAAATTGCTATATGGCGTGGCATATTATGATGAATATATGCCATACGACAGAGTAGAAAAGGATATGGAAATGATTGCGCAGGCAGGCATGAATGTGATTCGAATTGCAGAGTCTACATGGAGCACCTGGGAGCCACAGGAGGGCGTGTTTGATTTCACTCATTTAAGGAGAATGCTGGATGCTGCAGAAAAATATGGGCTTTCTGTTATTATAGGAACACCTACCTACGCCGTGCCAACCTGGTTAGTAAGAAAATGCCCGGAAATACTGGCACTAACCCATGGTGGACAAGAGCTTTACGGTCATAGACAGAATATGGATATTACCAATCCGGTGTATTTGCATCATGCAGAGATTATGATTCGTAAGCTTATGGAATATGTAAAGGATGAACCACATGTAATTGGCTTTCAGTTAGATAATGAGACAAAATCCTACGATACCTGCACACCATATGCACAGGCAAAATTTGTAGAATATATCAAGGCACAGTATCCGGATATCAATGAGTTCAATCATGAATTCGGATTTGATTACTGGAGCAACCGCATCAATGCCTGGGAGGATTTTCCGGACGTGCGCGGAACCATCAACCAGAGTCTTTCTGCAGAATATCGCAAGTTCCAGAGAGGACTGGTAACTGAATTCCTCACATGGCAGTCAAATATTGTAGCAGAATACAAGCGTCCAGACCAATTCATCACACAGAACTTTGACTTTGCATGGATAGACTACTCCTTTGGCCTTCAGCCGGAGGTTGACCAGTATGCTGCTGCTACCTGCATGACGGTAGCTGGCGGTGACATTTATCACCCATCTCAGGATGATTTGACAGGAAAAGAAATCACCGCATGCGGAAATATCCTTCGCGGCTTGAAATCCAACGATAACTATCTCATTTTAGAAACAGAGGCACAGGGAAATCAAGCTTGGCTCCCATACCCGGGACAGCTTCGCCTACAAGCCTACAGCCACATTGCAAACGGTTCCAACTCCGTTATGTACTGGCACTGGCACTCTATCCATAATGCCATTGAAAGCTACTGGAAGGGCGTCCTCTCCCATGACTTAGCCGAAAATGATACCTACCGTGACTGCTGCGTTATCGGTAACGAATGGAAACGCATCGGTACAAAGCTTAAGAATTTGAAAAAGACCAACAAAATTGCCATTGTTGCCAACAATGAAGCCTTAACCGGTCTTACGGAATTCCCGGCACTCACCCGTGATGCGCATGGATATAACCGTGTACTTCGCTGGTTAGCAGATGCTTTGACAGAGCTTAATATAGAATACGACATCATTCCTGCGGATGAAAAGCAATTAAGTAATTACGACTGTATCATTTTGCCGGCCTTCTACAGTGCCAAGGAGTCCTTCCTAAAGGCCTTAGATACATACGTAGAAAACGGCGGTAACCTGATTACCACCTACAAATCCGCCTTTAGCAACGAGCACTTAAAAATCTATCATGATACCCAGCCACATATTCTACACAAGACTCTCGGTATCCATTATGACCAGTTTACTTATCCAAATAAGGTAACTGTGTCCTATCATGGCGTAACCTCGGAAGCCTCAGAGTGGATGGAAATGGTATCTTGCGACACGGCAGAAGCTCTTGCACAGTACGGTCATCACACATGGAACCGCTACACTGCTGTTGCCAAGAACTCCTATGGAAAAGGCCATACTCTTTACCTTGCTACTCTTTTTGGTATTGATACCTTAAAGGAGCTGTTAAAGGATTTCTTAGCAGAATGTCAGATAGAAGAACCGGAAAAGCTTCCATTTACAGCACAGTATCCGGTCATGGTAAAACAGGGAAGCAATGACGAGGGACGCCCTATTATGTACTTCTTAAACTATTCCAATGAAGTACAGACCGTAAAAAATATTGCCGGTACTGCAACAGAGCTACTTACCGGAGCAACCATTTACGGAGATAGCACCAACTCCCAAAATGCTACGATTACCTTAGAGCCTTGGGGCGTAGCCATCTTAGAATATTAAAATGAAGCAGACCTAAATCTAATCTCCAAAGGGGCTGTTGCCGGATGTATATTCTGGGCGCAGCCCTATCTCTATACCGGCACAAGGGGATTTGCTACAAATTGGACAGAA
>CAYMYV010000169.1:0-4838 GCA_964394775.1 uncultured Lachnobacterium sp.
TTTCCTTTAACCATGGAATAATGGCTGTGGTATCAAGACCACCTGAGTAAGCTAAAACAACTTTTTCCTTCATTATATGTATTTCCTTTCTTAATTTAAATTCAGCTCATTTTACATCGCGACAAGTGTGATGCATTTAATAATGATACTATACACCACAATTTTTGCATATGCAAGTGAAAAAATATACAAAAAATGCATAAATTATCAATTTTCTATGCATAAAATACATTAAAAATGAATATTTTTGCATAAAGTTCCAAAAAGGACTTTACGAATGCCAAAAGGTGTACTATATTATAAGAAGTTTAAGTCTATGAAAAAGAGGTAGTGGCTATGATTAAAGCAGGAATTATCGGCTCAACAGGATATGCAGGAGCAGAATTAGTACGTATTCTTTATAATCATCCGGAGGTAGAGATTGTGTGGTACGGGTCCAGAAGCTATGTGGATCAGAGCTATGCATCCGTTTATCAGAATATGTTTGAGCTTGTGGATGACAAATGCTTAGATGATAATATAGAAGAATTGGCTTCGCAGGTAGATGTGATTTTTACAGCGACACCACAGGGGTATTTGGCCGGCGTGTTGACCGAGGATATCTTAAATAAAGTAAAGTTTGTGGATTTGAGCGCAGATTACAGAATTAAGGATGTAGCTGTTTATGAAAAATGGTATGGAATTGAGCACAAGAGCCCACAGTTTATCGAAGAAGCAGTATACGGACTGTGTGAAGTAAACCGTGACAAGGTAAAAAATGCAAGATTGGTTGCAAACCCGGGCTGTTATACTACCTGTTCCATTTTGACAGCATATCCATTGGTCAAAGAAGGGCTTATTGATGTGAGTACCCTAATCGTGGATGCAAAATCCGGAACCTCAGGTGCCGGACGCGGGGCAAAGCTTCCAAACCTGTTTTGTGAGGTAAATGAGAACATGAAGGCTTATGGTGTAGCTTCTCACAGACATACCCCGGAGATTGAAGAGCAGCTGGGATATGCAGCAGGAGAAGAGATTCTTATCAGCTTCACGCCACATCTTGTTCCAATGAACCGTGGTATTTTGGTGACAGAATACGCCTCTCTTAAGAAAAAAGCAGATGGTACATATCC
This sequence comes from uncultured Lachnobacterium sp., assembly GCA_964394775.1. Lineage (GTDB taxonomy): Bacteria > Bacillota > Clostridia > Lachnospirales > Lachnospiraceae > Roseburia. The sequence continues at coordinate 1,113 of CAYMYV010000169.1, forward strand.
AACCTACGAGGAAATCAAAGCAGTATACGATGCTTATTACAAAGAAGAAGCCTTCGTCCGTGTCTTAGACAAGGGTATTTGCCCGGAAACAAAATGGGTAGAGGGCAGCAACTTCGTGGACGTAAATTTTGTGATTGACGAGAGAACCGGACGAATCATTATGATGGGAGCCTTAGATAATCTGGTAAAAGGAGCAGCTGGTCAGGCAGTCCAGAATATGAATCTGCTATTCGGATTTGCAGAAGATACTGGCCTTAAGCTGGTGCCAATGTTCCCATAATATGGAACTGCAAGCAGTTCTAATGGAGCTGCTACGCAACTCTAAACCCTGCGAATTCTCTATATTAGGAGGAAAGATGAACGACAGCCTTATCCTGCGTGTGATGCAGATAGAAGATTATGAACAAGTATATAACCTGTGGATGACCATTGATGGCTTTGGAATTCGAAGCATTGACGATTCCTATGAAGGTGTGGAGCGTTTTATTAAAAGAAATCCTACCACCAGCGTAGTTGCAGAGAATGAGAAAGGGACCATTGTTGGTGCAATTCTTTGTGGTCATGACGGAAGACGTGGATGCTTTTATCATGTATGTGTGCATGCAGATTATCGTAAGCACGGCATTGGAAAAGCAATGGCAGTTTTTTGCATGAAGGCATTGCAGGAGGAGCATATCAATAAGGTATCGTTGATTGCCTTCAAATCCAACGAGGTGGGAAACACCTTCTGGAAGAAGGTAAATTGGACCTTTCGTGAGGATTTGAATTATTATGATTTCACATTGAACGAGGAAAATATCACCAAGTTCAATCGTTTATAAAAAAGTGTATAAGGAGAAAATATCATGACAGAGCAAACCAAATCATTGCAGGAAAAAGCAGAGGTATTAATTGAAGCGTTACCATATATTCAGAAATTCAACCGCAAGATTATCGTTGTAAAATATGGTGGTTCTGCGATGGTGGATGAGCAGCTAAAAAGACAGGTGATTCAGGATGTAACCTTGCTTAAGCTAACGGGCTTTAAGCCGGTAATCGTACATGGTGGCGGCAAGGAAATCAGCAAATGGGTAAAGCTGTCCGGAAAAGAGCCTGAATTTGTAAATGGTCTTAGAAAAACAGATGCCGATACCATGGAAATTGCAGAAATGGTCTTAAACAAAGTAAACAAATCCTTAGTTCAGCTGGTAGAGGAGCTTGGAGTAAAAGCAATTGGTATCAGCGGTAAGGATGGCGGTCTGTTAAAGGTAGAGAAGAAATTCTCCGACGGACAGGACATCGGTTATGTTGGTGAAGTAACAGAAGTCAATACCAAGATAATTTACGATATGCTAGAGAAGGATTTCCTTCCAATTATTTGTCCGATTGGTATGGATGAGAAATTCCAAAGCTACAACATCAACGCGGATGATGCAGCGTGTGCCATCGCAAAGGCCCTTGGTGCAGAAAAGCTTGCATTTTTAACAGATATTGAAGGCGTATATGGTGACCCAAGTGACTCTTCGACATTGATATCTGAGCTTACGGTATCAGAGGCAAGGGAATTACTTGGAACAGGCTTTATTGGCGGCGGAATGCTTCCGAAAATCAACAATTGTATTGATGCTATTGAAAGCGGAGTATCCAGAGTACATATTTTGGATGGACGTATTGCGCACTGTCTGCTGCTTGAAATCTTTACCAAGAAAGGCATTGGTACTGTGATTCTCTCAGACGATGCCGGAACAAATGTATAAGCACCGAGATTACAAATAACAGTATGGATAGAGGAAAAAAATTATGTCAAATATGAATCAATATATGGAAACAGCGGAAAATGCGCTGCTTCATACATATAATCGTTTTCCGGTGGTATTTGACCATGGAAAGGGTGTGTATCTGTACGATACAGATGGAAAGGAATACTTAGATTTTGCGGCTGGAATCGCTGTGTGTTCTTTGGGATATGGCGACGAAGCATACACCACCGGCTTGAAAAATCAAGTGGATAAATTGCTCCATACCTCCAATCTGTACTACAATCAGCCTATCGCAGCTGCAGCAGATAAACTGATTAAGGTAAGTCAGATGGACCGTGTGTTTTTTACAAATAGCGGAACAGAGGCCATTGAAGGAGCACTTAAGGCTGCAAGAAAATATTCCTTTACAAAATATGGCACAGAACGTTATGAAATCGTGGCTATGAATCACTCCTTCCACGGAAGAAGCATGGGTGCAGTGTCCGTAACAGGAAATGCTCACTACAGAGAGCCCTTTGAGCCATTGATTGGCGGTGTGAAATTTGCAGAATTCAATGATTTGGACTCTGTAAAGGCAGCAGTAAGCGAGAAAACCTGTGCGATTATCATGGAAACAGTTCAGGGCGAGGGCGGAATCTATCCTGCAACCCCAGAATTCTTAAGTGGAGTAAGAGCACTTTGCGATGAAAAAGACATTCTGCTTATTTTAGATGAGATACAGTGTGGTATGGGACGTACAGGTGAAATGTTTGCCTGGCAGGGATATGGTGTGAAGCCGGACATTCTTACCTCTGCAAAAGCATTAGGCTGTGGTGTACCGGTAGGTGCATTTCTTATGACAGAGCAGGTGGCAGAAAGCTCTTTAATACCGGGAGACCATGGAACGACCTATGGCGGCAATCCATTCGTTGGGGCAGCAGTATCCACAGTTCTTGATATTTATGCAGAACGTGATATGTTATCTCATGTAAAAGAAGTAAGCGTATATTTAGAAACGAAATTAGATGCACTTGTAGCAAAATATGATTGTCTGACGGCTCGTAGAGGAAAAGGCCTTATGCAGGGACTGGTTACAACAATAAAGCCGGGGACGGTATGCAGCAAAGCGCTGGAGCATGGATTGGTGATTATCTCTGCCGGCTTAGATGTGCTTCGTCTTGTGCCGCCACTTGTCATTGAGAAAGAGCATGTGGATGAGATGATTGTTAAATTAGAAGCAGTGTTTTCTGAAATAATCTTGTAATATATCTTGTAAAATCCGTAATATTTCGTTAAAATAAATAATAGCATTGGGACTCCTTCCGAAAGGAAGGAGTACTATTTATGGTGAAAAAAGTGTTGACGGGTATGCTAATGGGCATACTAATTATTAGTATTTGTGGTTGTGGTAGTCAGACTGCACAGTATGTAAGCCCGGATTCTCATATCTCGGAGAATGAGAGCCGGACAGAAGGTGAAGCCACAGAAGACCTTCCGGCCGAAGCAGGCACAGAGGCCGCTAAGCTGATTTATGTATATATTTGTGGTGCAGTAGCTGCACCGGGGGTATATGCCATAGAGGAGGGAAGCCGGGTCTGTGATTTGTTTACGGTTGCAGGTGGGCTTACAGAAGAGGCCGCTACCGATTATTGGAATCAGGCGAGAGTACTGGTGGATGGAGAGATGTTATATGTTCCCACCGTTGAAGAGGCTAAGGAGCGTACGGATTCCGAAAAAAGTGCAGCGTCCGGTGTAACCGGACTGGCAAATGCAGACAGCAGCACAACCGGAAAAATAAATATTAATACGGCCTCCAAGGAGGAGCTTATGACGCTTCCGGGTATTGGCGAATCCAAGGCGTTGGCTATTATTGCCTATCGGCAGGAAAAAGGAGCTTTTTCCAGTATTGAGCAATTGAAGGAAATATCTGGAATCAAGGATGGCGTGTTTTCAAAGATTGAAGATTATATCATAATTAATTGAGGTGTGTAATGTCAAAAAAGGTGCT
>CAYMYV010000170.1:0-4792 GCA_964394775.1 uncultured Lachnobacterium sp.
AGTCCTGTTTGTGTTTTAAAAGATATGGATTCTAAATACGGTCTATATCAACAACAATGTGTCGTGGCTGACCGGTAATCATAATCGGTGAAAGCTCCGCCTGAATCAATGGACGAATATAGTGAATAAGCTCTTCACTAACGTTTGTTCCGTCTTCCGTAATCCACTCTAATGGAACCTTCTTTTCTACGTTGGCAATTTTATCTACATCATATAAATCGGTTGTGCAGATATATGGGTCAGTAGAAACACGTTTTAAAATAACCATTTTGCCGGTTTCGCCATTAAACGCTGCGGAAACAGCTGTACCACCAACCTGATATGCTTCGGTGATATCTACACGAGAGGTCATGTGTCCGGCACAGCGCTGTAACGTTGCAAGCTCAACACCACGTGCCTTGCAGCCAAATTTCTGTCCGCAGAGATTTGCCAGATAGGTTGCAGTACCGCTTAACTGTTTGTGACCGAATGCATCCACATACTCAGTGTGCACGCCGTGTTCGAAGACATATTTGCCGTCTGCGGTTTTGATGCCCTCGGAAACAGCTACAACAAGGGTTTTCTTGGTTAAGAATAAGCGTTCAACCTTATCCAGAAACTTATCGATATCAAATGGAAGCTCTGGAAGATATAACAAATCCACACCTTCACAATCCTCGGATTTTGCCAAAGCAGCGGCAGCGGTAAGCCAGCCTGCGTTACGTCCCATGATTTCGATAATGGTAATCTGCTTCTGGTCGTATACGAGACCATCACGGATTAATTCCTTGGATACAGAAGCGATGTATTTTGCAGCACTACCATAGCCCGGTGTGTGGTCTGTTACATCAAGGTCGTTATCAATGGTTTTTGGAACACCGATAAAGCGAATTGGGCTACCGATTCTTACAGCATGCTTGGAAAGCTTATTGATGGTATCCATGGAGTCGTTACCACCAATGTAGAAAAATGCGGCGATTTCCAAATCCTCTAAAATTGCAAATATTTTGTTGTACATTTCCTGATTTTCTTCATATTCCGGCAGCTTGAAACGGCAAGAGCCAAGATATGCAGATGGAGTTCTCTTTAATAATTCGATATCCATCTCCGAACGAAGCTTATCATCCAAATCCACGAGATTTCTTTCCAAAAATCCCTGAATGCCGTGACGCATACCATAAACTCGTGGCGCGCCAAGGTCTTTTGCAGTCTTGTATACCCCCGCAAGACTGGAATTGATTACGGACGTTGGTCCACCCGATTGACCAACAACAACATTACCTACCATAGTTTCCTCCTTCTAAAAGAAAAATAATCGACGAAAAAAGTATATATTAATTATATCTCTATATTACCTTGTATACAAGCAAATAACACGGAAAATAACTACCAAAAATTGGAGGCCTTTTTTGTACGAAATAACTTTTTTACACCGATTAAGACTATTTCCCCATATTTCTAGGCGAAAAGGAATGATATAATTAGCGCAAGTGGTCTCGCAGAGATGAGATTCTGTGAGAAGAGGAGGACATAATGAATTTTGAAGGATTAAAGGGTTTTTCGTTAGATGAGGTATATTTGAAGGATGCATATTTTAGCAATGCATTAGAAAAAGAGGTAGAATATCTAACCTCCTTTGATGTAGATAGATTGCTGGCAGGCTTTCGTGAGACTGCCGGAGTGGATATGCGTGGGGCAGTGCGATATGAAGGCTGGGAAAATATGCTGATTGGTGGACACACCATGGGACATTACATGAGTGCCTGCGTGCATGCCTATGAATCAGCTGACGTGTCGAAGGAGAATAAGGACAAGCTGTATGAGATTTTGGACGCACTTTTAAGTGGAATGGACGAATGTCAGAAGGCAAGTGGCAGAGGCTTTTTGTTTGGTGCAGCAATTGTTGACCCAAGCAATGTTGAAAAGCAGTTTGACAATGTAGAAGAAGGCAAAGCTAATATTATTACGGAGGCATGGGTGCCATGGTATACCATGCACAAGCTTTTGGAGGGTCTGGTATCTGTCATGCAGATGCCTAAGACGATGAGGAAGGATGTTCGCAGGCTTGCGCTGCAGGAGAAAGCGCAAATCGTAGGAACCCGTTTGGGTAACTGGGTGTTTGAAAGAACCTCCCGCTGGTCTGAGGAAACCAGAAGAACAGTTCTTAGCATCGAATATGGCGGAATGAATGACGTGATGTACGACTTATATCTGCAGACAGGCGTGGGAATACATAAAGATGCCGCAGAGGCTTTTGATCAAGTACCATTATTTGAAGAGGTGTATCATGCCAAGGCAGGAGACAATATACTGAATAATCGCCATGCAAATACGACAATCCCAAAATTCATGGGCGCATTAAAGCGTTATGTGGTAACGGGCGAGGAACAGTATCTGGAATATGCGAAGGCCTTTTGGAACCTGGTAGCCACAGACCATACGTATGTGACCGGCGGAAACAGTGAGTGGGAGCACTTTGGGGAAGATGATGTCTTAGATGCAGAGCGTACGAACTGTAACTGCGAGACCTGTAACGCATATAACATGCTTAAGATGACAAAGCTGTTGTACACCATCACAGGAGAAGTATGCTATGCTGACTGGTATGAAAATACATTTTTAAATTCCATTATGTCATCCCAGAATCCACAGACTGGTATGACCACCTATTTCCAGCCAATGGCAAGCGGGTATTTCAAGGTCTATGGAGACCCATATACTCGTTTCTGGTGTTGTACGGGTACAGGAATGGAGAACTTTACCAAGCTCGGTGAAAGCTTTTACTATAAAAAGGGTAATATGCTGGTGGTAAATCAGTATATTTCTTCTAAGCTAAGCAGCTCTCTAAGAGATGCAGAGGACAATGGAAAGCAGAAAATAGAGATTACCCAGATTACAGATATTCCAAGAACCAATACAAGCACGATTCGCATTGAGAGGTATTTTGAAGGAACTTTGGCGCTTCGCCTTCCGGAGTGGCTGGCTGCAAAGGAAACGATTCTGTTAAACGGCGAAGCGGTAAACTACGTTGTGTACGGCGGCTCGTTAAATGCAGATGGCGTGCGTGGCGGATATGCAGTATTACAGGGTGCTTTCTACGGAGGGGACGAGATAACGATTACACTTCCAATGAAGGTACGGGCATATGCCCTTCCTGACGGAGATAATACATATGCTTTCAAATATGGTCCGGTGGTCTTAAGCGCATTACTTGGAACCAGGGACATGGATAGAACCATTACAGGTGTAGATGTGTGGATTCCACAAAATCGTGTATTTGAAAAGGAGCTTCTACCATCAGAAAGTGAAACGGTTACTGTACTAGACGGTACAGTGGAAGAGTTCATGGCAAATATTGATGCTCATATGGCTCGTTATGAGGTTACATGGAGTGAGGATGGATGTAAAGAGGGAGAAAGCGATGAGAAGCAGGTGGCTGAGGATATTTGCTTCCGACTTACCGGAACAGACGCGAAGCTGTCCTTTGTCACACATTATAAGCAACACGAGGAACGCTATGGAATCTATTTCCGATATGTGGATGCTGCATCTAAAAATGAAGAAGAGGATGCCCGTGCGCAGAAGGCAGCGCTTTTAGAGCGTTATCGTCTTGATACGGTTCAGCCGGGGTACGGACAATACGAAAATGATACTCTCCATGATATGAAAGTGTTCGGAAGTGGCTCCACAGGCTCTACAGAGCAGGGCACCAAGCGCCATGCAAATGCAGGCGGCAGCTTCTGCTACACTATGCTTGTGGATATTAACAGAACCTCGCTGATGGCAACCTTTACTACCGGGGATAACGGCAAATCTATCCGTATTCTTGCCGGAAAAGATGTAATCCTTGAGACGATATTAAACAGCGACACAGCTGTAGCCGGAGAAAATACAGGTGGATTTAGTGGTACTGACCAATATTACGATGTCATTATTCCAATCAGTCGCGAAACACTGCTGTCCCAGAGTGTACGTACAGAAGTGATGGGTGTAGTACGTGATGTCATGACCTTTACGATTGAGGGTATCGACGCGGAAGAATCTGCAAATTTATGTAATTTCTTATATACATTGGCGTATATGCCTTAGCAAGTAAAAAGAACCTGTCCCTTTCTGACAATGGGCAGGTTCTTTTTTTCTTAGATATTCAGAGAATGGACAATAAAAAAGAAGCCTGCTCCTTTGCAGGAGCAAGCCTCTGTCGTTGTTTCCATTATTCCATGTGGCCCATTGTAATGGTTACGTCTGCAGTTGTCTGGTCTGCATCGTATGGAATGATGTTACCATCCACCGGTACACCATTTACAGTCATCGAAGCCACGCCCTTCTCCACATTGTCCGGATTAGAGACGGTAATGTGGTATGTAGTATTTCTATATTTTCTAGTAATTGTGAAATCGCCAAAGCCCTTAGGCACACAAGGATTAATCTGAAGTCCGTTGTGTGTTGGGTATACACCTAAGATATGCTGTGATACGTTTACAAAGGTCCAAGCGGCAGTACCGGTCAGCCAGCTGTTCTTTGCTTCGCCATGGCGAGGTGCGTCAGCACCGGCAATCATCTGTGAGTATACATATGGTTCTGTGCGGTGGATTTCACTGATTTCTTCTAAGTAAGCCGGACAGGTCTTTCTATATACTTCAAAAGCTCTGTCGCCTCTGCCGATTACTGTTTCTGCGATAGAAACCCAAGGATTGTTGTGGCAGAAGATACCGGCGTTTTCCTTATATCCCGGTGGGTAAGAGGATAACACGCCAAGCTCAAGGTGATAATTGGTATATGCCGGCTGAAGAATAATGATAAACAATTTTGA
>CAYMYV010000171.1:0-4787 GCA_964394775.1 uncultured Lachnobacterium sp.
CAAGGTCACAGTCTGAGCAACAGTTAACACAGTCCCTGCCAAGGTCACAGTCTGAACAACAATTATCACAAGGCCAACAAGGAATTTCACAGCTATCCCCGGAAGAGCGTATGAGTCAGTTCCGTGAGCTGATGAGCGATATTGTGGGACGAGCCATTGCACAGAATAACGAGGAGCTAAGTCAAACGATTGGCAGAGATGTGCAGGAGATGGTGTTAAAGGAGATGAACTATCTCATGCGCGAACAGGATAATGCCCAGGAAGAACGCTATCGTAAGCTAGATGCGGCAATTCGCGGAAATATAAAGAAAAAGTCATTTTTTGAGAAGAAGAAGTAATATTACTATAGGCGGAGAAAGAAGAGATTCTTTTATCTGCCTATTATTATGTGCATTTGATAAGAATTTTATGGAATTGAAAAGTACGTTGAATTCAATGAAACGTCATTCTATTATTTGAATTTTTACGATAAAAAAGGATTTTAAGAAAATGGAGAAGAATATAATACATTGATAGTTTTGGCAACAGTGGTTCAGGAATAGCCAGTATTGAGGATAATAAAGAAGCCACTACATTTTGATTGTAATTTCAAAATGTAGTGGCTTTTTTCACCTTATAGGAAATTGCGTCGTCAGACGCATCAATTCCCAAGTTCGCTTGCGAACTTGCAAGCGTCAGAATGACGCTTTTTCATGTACACATTCAATTATGCGTTGATAGCACCAACTGGGCAAGCGCCAGCACATGTACCACAATCTACACAAGCATCAGCGTCGATAACATACTGAGCATCACCAGCAGAGATTGCACCAACTGGACATTCGCCAGCACATGTTCCACAGCTTACACAAGCGTCAGAAATTACGTATGCCATAATTTTGTTCCTCCTTATAAAAATAATGATCATTATTAGCCCTAAGGCTTACGACTATTTTATTACAAAACGTTCCAAAGTGCAAGAGTGACCTTGCCAATTTGTTGAGAGTGACCTTCCCAATTTGTTGACAAGGTATTTTTATGTATATTATAATCTAAGAATGAAAACAAAAATTTATAACATTGATTTAGACAATACAGATGCTTCAAAAAAGCAGGAAAATGACCTGCACATGAAAGAGGCAGGGGATTTAATCGCAGCAGGAGAGCTGGTGGCTTTCCCAACAGAAACGGTGTACGGATTAGGTGGCGATGCGCTTCATCCGGAAGCGGCAAAGAAGATATACGAGGCTAAAGGCAGACCTTCCGACAATCCTTTAATTGTGCACATTGCGGATTTTTCTGATTTGGAAAGAGTCGCAAAAGAGGTGCCGAAACAGGCGAAAAGGTTGGCGGATGCATTCTGGCCGGGTCCGCTTACCATGATTGTATGGAAGAAAGAGGAGGTTCCGTATGCAACCACGGGTGGAATGGATACGGTTGCAGTTCGTATGCCAAATCATCCGGTTGCGTTGGAGCTAATCCGAAGAAGCGGAACATTAATTGCGGCTCCAAGTGCGAATACTTCCGGAAGACCGAGTCCAACAGAGGCAGGGCATGTAGAAGAGGATTTGAGTGGTCGTATTGCCATGATTTTAGATGGCGGTTCTGTGGGAATTGGAATCGAATCTACCATTATCGATTTGACGGAAGCAAAACCAATGATACTCCGTCCGGGATATATCACATTAGAGATGCTATCTGAGGCTTTAGGAGAAGAGGTTATCATGGACCCGGGCATTATTGCGGCGGATGATACAACAAAGCCAAAGGCTCCGGGAATGAAGTACAAGCATTATGCACCAAAAGCAGATATGATGATTGTGGATGGCAAAAAGGATGCGGTGATTACCAAGATTAATGCGCTTACCCAGGCTGCACAGCAGGAGGGTAAGAGGGTTGCGGTGATTGCTACGGAAGAAACCCAAAACGAATATCAGGCCGACGTGGTGCTTTGTATGGGCAAGCGAGAGGATGAGGATTCCATTGCGAAGCATATGTACAAAATCCTTAGGGATTGTGATGAGTTAGAGGTGCAGGCGATTTATTCTGAGAGCTTTCAAACACCAAGAATCGGACAAGCGATTATGAATCGTTTGCTAAAAGCAGCAGGTCATCAGGTAATTCAGGTATAAGAGGAGGGAAGCATGAAACAATTTGATAGGGTTGTGTTTGTTGCCCGTTCCGGAACCTGTCGAGAGCCGATGGCAGCGGGCATTTTAAGTGATTTTATGTTAAAAAGAGACATAGAAATTTTGGCAAGAGGTCTTGTGGTGTCTTTTCCAGAGCCAATGAACCAAAAAGCAGAGGCAGTACTTATCAGCAATGGGATTACAATATCAGACTTTGTATCGGTAGAATTGTCGGAGGCAGATTTTTCAGAAAACACACTCATTCTTACGATGGAAACCAGCCATAGAGATAAGGTCTTAAATCGTTTTCCTAACGCACAGAACGTGTTCGTTTTAACAGAGTTTGTGGGGGACGAGCTGGAAATTCTAGACCCATATGGAGGAGCGCTTCCTGCATATGGCCTATGTTATGAGACACTACGTAAATCTATTAAGAAACTGGTAAAATATTTAAACGAGGGAGAATAAACATGGCAAAAGTTGTAGTAATGGATCATCCACTGATTCAACACAAAATTGGTCTTATGAGAAGAACAGAAACAGGCTCTAAGGATTTTCGCAGCCTGGTAAGTGAAGTAGCAATGTTAGAATGCTACGAAGCAACCAGAAACTTGGAGCTTCAGGACGTAGAAATCGAAACTCCTATTTGTAAAACGACAGTAAAGGAATTAAAGGGCAAAAAGCTGGCAATCGTACCAATTCTGCGTGCAGGACTTGGCATGGTAGAGGGTATGCAGACAATGATTCCTGCTGCAAAAGTAGGTCATATAGGATTATATCGTGATGAAGAAACTGCAAAACCAATCGAATATTACTGCAAGCTTCCGGCAGATTGTGCAAATCGCGAAGTATTTGTAGTAGACCCAATGCTTGCAACAGGTGGCTCCGCAGTGGCGGCAATCCAGATGCTGAAGGATAAAGGTGTAAACAGTATTCATTTTATGTGTATTATTGCTGCTCCGGAAGGCATTCAGGTATTGACTGCGGCTCATCCGGATGTAGACATTTATGTCGGTGCGCTTGACGAGAGATTGAATGAGCGTAAATATATTGTGCCGGGTTTGGGCGATGCGGGAGACCGTATTTTTGGAACAAAATAAGGACAAGATATACCCAGGAGGATGGCTAAAATCTTTCTGGGTATTTTTTTGTAAATATTCTACAAAGCTGTAGAAAATGGTTGGAAATTGGTGGATAAATGTTCTAAATTTATAGACAAATCGGGCAAAAATGATATAATAGAACGTAAGCTTTGTTTTTTAAAAGGGAATCGTATGAAGAAAAATAATAAGAGAGAAATAGTCCAGGCATTTTCTATGGTGCTGCAATTCGGAATAAATATGCTGGTTCCCATTGCACTGTGTACGGTACTGGGAGTTTGGCTTGGTGATAAATATAATATGGATTGGATTGTGATTCCATTTTTTTTCATAGGGGCTTTAGCCGGATATACTAGTATATATAAGATGGTGAAGGGCTTTTTGAAGGACAAGGACACAAAAAAGGAGAAAGATGTTAAGAAGAATTAATGAGTCACTACCAGGACTTGTGGCAGGAATTATCATTTATGGAGTGATAGTTCAGCTGACTGGGGTGTGGTTTGTGGAGGATAAATTGGCGTATTCCATTGGACTTTGGTATGGAATCGCGATTGCTATTGGAATGGGAATTAATATCGCAGTTGTTATCTACGATACGGTTACATTCTATGCGGGTGAAAACACCAATAAACGGGTCGCAGCGAAATCAATCCTGCGCTACGGAATTGTAGCAATCCTGTTATTTATATTGGGCTATTTTCAAATCGGTAATTTGTTTGCCGCATTTTTGGGAGTAATGGGACTGAAGGTCTCAGCTTATATGCAACCGCTCCTGATGAGGCTTGTGAACAAATTGTTAGGAAGAGATGATGCTGATTCCTGCGAGGAGGAGTTTTCGGAAGAAAAACTCGTTGAGAGCGAAAATAGTGAAAAAATTAATGAGGAGGTGACTATGTGAATCAAGCGATTTTATTGTCGTCGGCTGATAATATTGACTTTATGATTCATGGGATTATCCCAGTAGAGTTTTTGGGTCAAACAGTTTGGATTACGACATCACATGCCTGCATTTTGATTGTCATGGCAGTTATGATAGTCTTTGCAATTGTTGCAAATCGCAAAATGAAAAAAGCTACAGATGTTCCAGATGGTTTCCAGAATATCATTGAATTGATCGTGGAGCTGTTAGAGAAGATGGTAAAAGGCTCCATGGGCAAATGGGCGCCGGGATTTGTAAACTATATCGGAACGATATTTATTTTTATTTTGATTAGTAACATTTCCGGGCTACTGGGTCTTAGACCACCAACGGCGGATTATGGCACCACGCTTAGCTTGGCACTGATTACGTTCTGTATGATTCACATCAATACATTTAAGCATCAGAGTTTGAAACAGATTTGGATCGACAAATGTTCGCCATTGCCACCATGGTTACCGATTTGGCTGCCAATCAATATTATTAGTGACATAGCAGTTCCGATTTCGTTGTCCTTGCGTTTATTCGCAAACGTGTTGTCAGGAACGGTTATTATGGCGCTGATATACGGATTGTTGCAGATTATCGCAATTGGTTGGCCGGGAATACTTCACGTATACTTTGATTTGTTCTCCGGAGCAATTCAGACATACGTATTCT
>CAYMYV010000172.1:0-4787 GCA_964394775.1 uncultured Lachnobacterium sp.
CCTTTTCCTTTAACACTTCATTTTTGATAAAGGAGAAGGTTTCCTTTTCACCTTTTTTTGCCAGCATTTCCAGCAAATATTCCAGCATCGCCTGCGTATCCGGATGAATCAGATAATGATCCTTGCTATTGTTATAATAGATTAACGCACTGGCATCGGTATATTCGTCCCTCTGATAATTCTTCGATGCGCACACACGGTCGACAAACATCTCAACTACATAACGAAGCGGCATCTTCATGCCTCTCATAGCCCTTCCTTCTCCCTGTGTATCTCCACCACCGTAATCAATCCAATATTCCAGATGATGCTTATTACGCCCCTTGTGGTGCAGCCACGCTGAGGAATACCCCTTTTGTACGCGTTCTGCATTATTTGGGCTCATGTTTCCCTGATAGAATTTGCAGCCCGGAAGAAACTCCGTTGGTCCATATTTGGACATATCATGTAAAAGACCCTGCTTGTATAAGCCCAAGCGAAAGCAACCTTCCATCACCAATAATTTATGCTTTGTAATTGTTGAAAAGTGTTTCCAAATCTTCATGTTACGCCTTTTTTTCGAGCCGGCTTCTTAACAAAACCACGCTATGTGGCTGAACAGTCACATATTGCTCTTTTTGTACTTCTTCTTTTTCTAAAATTGCCGGTTCTCTGGCAGAATCCATCACCAGACACCAATTCTTCTGTTGTTTTTTCGCTATAGAAAGCTTTGGCAATGCCAGCTGCACTTCTTCTGAATAGAAGTTGTAGCCGATATATATGTCATTATTATCCTGATTTTTCTCTGCATATGCACCACTGTAAAACATTCCAAGGCTCTTTCTGCCCGGGTCTAACTGAGAAATCCACGCATACTCGCCGTGATATGACAAATCCGGTGCTCCCATCGAGCGATAGTCATTGAATTTAAAAGGCTTCTCCCTGGTAATTAATCCATGCTTCTTACGGAATTCTATCAATGCCTTTAACAGCTCTCTATCCGCTTCTGTACGCCCAAACTGGCTCCAGTTCAACCAACCAATCTCATTGTCCTGACAATATGCATTGTTATTACCACACTGCGTATTGCCAAACTCATCCCCTGCCTGAATCAGCGGAATTCCCTGTGCAAACATAAGCATCATGTATGCGGTGCGAAGACGCGCCTTGCGAAGCTCACAGATATAACGCTTCTTGGTTGGTCCTTCAATACCATAATTGTTGCTTAGATTATAATCAGAGCCATCACAATTCTCCTCACCATTTGCTTCGTTATGCTTGTCATTATACATAAACAAATCTGCCAGCGTAAAACCATTGTTGGTAGCAATAAAATTCACATATCCAAGGCTCTCGCTCTGCTTCTTCTGCTGATTCACAAATTCACGAATGTCACAATCATAATGGTTTAACAGCTGTCTCGAAGGATACTGATATTCCTCTTTATAGACATACAGATTCTTATATTTACGGGTACACTCTACTCCTTGAAAATCATCGGCAAAAATCTTGGTTCTTCCCAGCATGGAATCCTGCACAATGCTTGTCATCGGCAGATTACTACCTAGGATGTGGAAGCCATCCACATGATATTCCTTCACCCAAAATCTTAGAGCATCCATGATTAATTCATGTCCGGTATCCTCTGGGAAAAAGATTTCCATAACACATTCCATATCATTTTCGTGGAGCTCTTTTACCAGCTTTTTAAATTCACCGGAAGCCTTCATCGGTTCAGATGCATAAGACGCCTTTACTGCAAAATAATTACCCTCGCCGTAACCCCAGAGGTTTAGACGCTTCTCCTGCTTATTTAGAACCACTGGCTGAATCATATCCTCTTTATCAACGTCCCATTTTACATATTCCGGAACCTGTGGCAGCTCTTCCTTAATCGGCATTTCTTCAAAATGGTAGACCGGCATAAGCTCTACTGTCGTAATTCCAAGGTCCTTTAGATATGGTATCTTATTCTTCACTGCCGCAAAGGTACCCTTTGACCTACCAGCAGACTTATTCCCCATGGAAAATCCGCGCACATGCAGCTTGTACATAACCATCTGCGATTTAGAGATTTCCGGGTGCTTATCGTTGCCCCATGCAAAGGAATCTGTTGCAAAACCAGCCAAAAGCTTAATCTTGTCAGCTTCACGGCTCTCATCCTTCCATTCTTCGGCCCCTACAATTACACGTGCATAAGGGTCTAATTTCTCTTCCCCATTTATCTCATATATATAGTTATAATCCTGTGGATTGATTCCTGTGATTGTCACAGAGCGAAGCGCACCCATGCAGTATTCTTCCGGAACCAATACTGCTTCTTTCTCCTTCGTTGCTTTTGATATAAGAACAATACGACAGACATCCTCTTTCTCGCCCTCAAATGTAAACGTAACCTGATTCTTTGCTACTGATGCTCCTAATGTGAGATAATTTCCTTCTTTTACTACTAAACTCATGGCTGCCTCCGTATATAATGTATGTGCATTTAGCCTTTTTTACATAGTTATTATATCTTTTTTTTAGTGTTTTGTATACAACTTTTCAACCCATTCATTGACATTCCTATTTTATGGACTATAATATTCATAGATAATTATTAAGATAGGTGAAACTATGGCATTACTGCAGATAAAAGATTTAACTGTTGGTATGATGGTCGCTGAAAATGTGTATTCTAAAGCAGGTCAGCTGATTATACGGAAGGATTCGTTACTTACCAGACAGATGATTGCACACTTAAAATATTATTTTATATCGGAAATCGAGATACATGAGGGTGCTCTTCCGGAAGAGATTCTCCATGCACTTGATGAACATGCCAAGATTGAAGGAACCCAGTTGGACAAGATTTTGAAGTCCGAGGAATACAAGGTGTTCAAGAAGGAATACACCAGCAATGTTGCTATGCTTCAGGACTCTGTAAATGACATTATCCTGCGAAACGCACCTGTGAATCCTCCAGAGCTTATTGAACAGACCGTTCGTATTTTCGAAACTGGCGACAGCTATTTTTCACTCTTTGGTATGCTCCATTCCATGAAGCAGATTGATGATTCTACCTTTGCGCATTCCGTAAATGTAGCTATGATTTCTCGTCTCATCGGAACCTGGTGCGAATTTGACAGTGAGACTCTGGATTTGCTTACTCTCGCCGGACTTCTGCATGATGTTGGGAAATGTCAGATTCCGGATGAGATTCTTATGAAGCCTCGAAGGCTTAGCAAACCAGAATATGAATTTGTTAAAATGCATGCACAGTTTGGTTACGATTGTATCAAAAACCAAGACCTTGACCGCCGTGTAAAACGCGCCGTTTTACACCACCACGAACGTTGCGACGGTTCCGGATATCCTTTTGGATATACTCTTGACCAGTTGGAGGACTTTGAATGTATCATTGCAATTGCAGATGTCTATGATGCAATGACCGCGGACCGTAGTTACAGAACCAGACTTTGTCCATTTGAAGCCATTGCATTCTTTGAGCAGGAGGGCTTACAGAAATATCACCCTAAGTACATCAGCATCTTCCTACAGAAGATTGCAAATACCTATCTCAACTGTGATGTTTTGCTCAGCAACAACGATATCGCAAGAATTGTATATATTAACACACGTCTGACGCGTCCAATTGTACAGCTACGCGATAAAACCTTTTTAAATTTACTGGATCACCCAGATATATATATTCAAGCTATTGTATAAGCAGTCGCACTGCGACAGAAATGGAGAAATTATGTCAGAAAAAATCACACCGGTTACAGCAGATGAAGTAGATGATATTCGTGTTACCTTAGATACCGAAGAAGGTGAAATCGAATGCCGTATTCTTACCATTTTTGAGGTAGACGAACAAGATTATATCGCACTGATGCCACTTGATAAGAATGGAAATGATAATGCAGAGGGCGCAGTATATCTCTATGGATATTCCGAAGATGAACAGGGACTTCCATCCTTAAGATACATCTCAGATGATGAAGAATATGAAGCTGTTGCAGACAGATATGATGAATTGCTGGATGAAGCTTTCTATGATTCGATTGATGATTAAATTCCCCTTGTGGCATATTTAAGCATATTGAGCACTTTGGGAAATAGTTGGCTCTTTTAAGCTTTTTGGGCTCTTTTAAACTTTTTGGGCAATAGTGAAAGATTCTATTCTCAATACCCTCCCTTTTTCAAAATCCAGGGTATTAGAAACAATTTTTTCACTATTGCCCAATTTTCTTGTTTTTTCTTAAATAGTGTCAAAAAACTGGGTATTCAAAATGAAACCTCCTCTGTATACCCAATCCTTTGAATAGTAGCACATGAAGCCTCACAAGACCATCACTTTATAGCAGCTATCAGCCCTGCCTCGGTAACAAATCTAGAGACATCACTGCTCTTGCCGTGAATATTTTTTACGCAGCAAATAGTAAGGTCTGTGATAGCTCGGGTCATGCCAACATAGAATAGACGACGCTCCTCTTCAATATCTTTATCAAGAAGTGCTTTTTTGTATGGCATTACACCTTCGTTGGCATCAATAATAAAGACGGATTTGAATTCTAAACCTTTTGCACTGTGCAAGGTAGAAAGTGTGATTGCATTCGGATTCTCATTCTTTTGCTTTGCTCTCTCTTTAAGCTCTTCCTCGCACTCTTTCATGTGAAGCTCCCACGCATCATAATTCTTAAAGCCCTTCGCACTGGCCTGAAGCTCTTCTAGCACGTCGAAGAGGTCTTCCTTGCTAATATTACGATAGTCTGCATACTCACTAATGTAATCATCATATCCAATGCCATGGCGAATATAGTTAA
>CAYMYV010000173.1:0-4757 GCA_964394775.1 uncultured Lachnobacterium sp.
TCTTGATTGTTCATAATACCCCTATCACATAACTAATAGATAACAGTCTATTATCCTTCACTTATTATACTATATTTCATTCTCCATTTCCAGCAGTGTTATATTTGTAAGTGACAAAATACTTATAAATACACATAAGGAGATCTCATCATGAATAATTTACAAACTCAAATCAACAATTACCTCATTTACTGTCAAGAGCAAAAACGCCTTGATTCAAAAACCCTAAAGGCATACCAAATAGACTTAAAACAGTTCTATTCGGATATTCCCATAACCGAAGCAAACCAAATCACCCCTGATATAATTGAAAAATATATATCAAAACTCCATCAAACATGCAAACCTAAAACAGCAAAAAGAAAAATAGCATCTACAAAAGCATTTTTCCGCTATCTCGAATACAAAGAAATAATTGCAAGAAATCCTTTTAATCGGATTCAAATAAGGTTTCGCGAGCCTGCCATTCTACCTAAAACGATACCTCTGTACATAGTAGAAACATTTTTATCCACAATTTACAAACAACGCACTACTGCTCCTACTGCATATCAAAAACGAAATGCTTTAAGAGACGCTGCCATAATTGAACTTTTATTTGCAACCGGAATTCGAATCACCGAACTATGTTCCCTAAAGCCATTTGACATCAATCTGCACGAGAAAACACTTTTAATCTATGGGAAAGGTTCAAAAGAACGAAAAATTCAAATAGGAAACGATGACGTGATTACAATTTTACAAGAGTATGAGAAAGACTTCGCAAATGAAATTCAAGCATGCAATTGTTTCTTTGTGAATCAATCAAGCAGACCACTTTCTGATCAAGCAGTACGTAGAATGATTAACAAATATGCATCTCTTGCGGCAATAGAATTGCACATCACGCCTCACATGTTCCGCCATACTTTTGCGACCTGCCTTTTAGAAGCCGATGTTAATATTCGATACATTCAAGAAATGTTAGGTCACAGTTCCATAAATATTACTGAAATATATACACATGTTGCCATGTCCAAGCAACGAGATATTCTTACCTCCAAACATCCCAGAAAAGATTTTCATATATAAAATTAATCAATAGATTTCATCCTTAACCGTATGCTGCCAACAGGAAAGATTTGTCTTTCCTGTTGGCAATCTATCTTCTTTATTTGTTTGCCTATTACTCGCAATTCCCATATCTCCTATACTCAACTTTAATCTCACTCTCCCATTTAAAATAATGGAATAAAAAACCCACATCCTCGCCACCCGGCAAGCACATGGGTCTCTACACTTTTTCTTATGATATTTGACGTCTCCGTCCCCAAATCAGCTACAATCTACTACACCATTTACTACACCATTTTGATGTGAAATTACACCAATTTGCTATAAATTACGATACATCTCTCTTTTTGGTAAAAGTCCGCAAACCCTTGAAAACACTGGATTCTTCGGCATTTTAGGAAGTTTGGAAATCATGCAAGCATAAATTCAATAAATCCCTGCTTGTAAGCTTCCATCACCTGTTCTCCTTTTATATAAAATAAATATTTACTCATAATCATAGTAAGTGTATCATATGAAATCTAGGTTTTCAATCGAAAAAAGCATAAAAGCTCATGGCCTGTACCACAGGTCATGAGCTTTTTCTTATTCTGCACCTTTCAGGGCTTCCACCATATCAATTTTCTTATTTTTTCTGGCAACAAACCAGCCTACCACAAACGATACACCGAAGGTCACAAGAATACTAACTGCATATGTTAGTGCACCTAACGTCAGCTTCAATTCATATTCACTTCCCAAAGACATAATCAGGATATTAAGAATACCAACACCGGCAGGAAGACCTATCATTACACCGATTACGGTCAGCCACATATTCTGGCTGATGAGCAATCTTCCGATATGCGAATTACGGAAGCCTAACACCTTCAAGGTCGCAAGTTCACGCTGACGCTCCACATAACTCATAATGCCCAGATTGTAAAGTACTACACTGCCCAGAATAATAGCTGCCAGTACAAAAATGTATACCATCACATTCATGATTTGCATGAAAGTATCGTAGGTTTCCATCAGCATCTTTTTATCCTGCTTTCCGGTAATCAGTGAAGAGTCCTCGATATCGTCCGACACTTCATCCGTATAAATAGAACTAATATGATAAGGAACGCCGACCTCCTTCGCATAGTCTTCTGTCATTACGATACTTTCTGTCATTACCGAGCGAAAATATCCTGCCACACGCACACGGTAGGTTTCCTCACTTCCGTATGGTGAAAACTCAATCATATCCCCAATTTCTGCAGTATCTTTCAGTCGCAGACAAAGGTATGCACCTTCATCGCCCAGCTCCAGAAATTCATTATCTTCATCTACGAAGCGGATTTTCTCATTATCTGCATGATATACCTCTAAGGTAACTGTTTTTCCTTCATAGCTGATACCGGCGGCTGCCATCCAGTCACCATTTAACTCCTCTGCCAGAGCCTCCAGTTCACTGTTCTCTGCGGTTTCCGAGAGATTTACTTTCGTTACATAATTACTGATTCCCTCATCCAAAAGCGTCATAAAGCTTCCCATGGTGTCCTTCATACCAAGTCCACCTACCAAAAGAAGCATACAGCCAACCACTCCCACAAGCGTCATCGCCGAACGGGATTTGTGGCGCAGGATATCTCTTACATTCCACTTTGTACCAAAAGGTAATTTCTCCCAGCCGGGTATTTTTTCAAAAATACTCTTCTTCATGGCTTTTGGCGTATATGGGCGAAGTACGTCTGCTGCTGTACCTTTTAGAATTTTCTTGACTGACAGAAAACTAATTAATGTAAGCATCAGCACAGTCAACACAATAATCGGCCAGCAGAAATCCGGCATAATCAGTTTCCACTCCGGCAAATCGAAATACGTACTCATCATTCCGGTTGGACTGATAATCATGGATGCAATTCCATATCCGAGAGCAACACCTAAGCCTGTACCTATCAGGCCAATCATAAATCCGTACGAGGTATAGTGGCGCAAAATCCGGCTGTCACGGAAGCCCAGTGCCTTTAAGGTTCCAATCTGTACCTTCTCGTTTGCCGCAATACGATGCATGGTAGTAACCATGGTAAGGATTGCAATTGCAAGAAATAGTACCGGCAAAATAGAGCCCATGGTCTTTCCTTCCTCGGCCTCACTCTGTGCTCCGGCATACGCAACATGCTCATCCTTTGAGGTCACCAGAATGGTACGTCCCAAAGCATCCTGTACTGCTTCTTCCAGTTCTTCTTTTTCCATATCAGAACGAATATTAATCTGTGGGTAAAAGGCTGTACCAAGAACCTCCTCGAGCTTATCCGGTGTTATGTATACAAAACCAAAGGTCTCATAATCCGGCATCAGCTGATTTTCATCCGCCACACAAATCATCATTTCACCGCTTTTAACAAGACCGATAATCTCACCACGAATCTCAAGCCCCATATAGGTCATCGTCAGGGTATCGCCAAGAGCAATTTCATTTTCCTTCGCAAATCTGTCCGAAATCCAGATACCATCCGAGGACTCCTCATACTCTGCGCCCTCCACAATATACATCGTAGATACGGTGTAATTTTCCGAAACATTCAGTGCCACAGAATTCTTACTATCCTTAATTCCTACGTTTACAGACAAATATCTTGTGGCAGCATCTACACCTTTAACAGCCTGTATCTTATCAATATCCTCTTCCGAAAAACCAGTCTCCGAAAACAGGCGGAAATCTGCGTATAAGGTTTCTTCAAAATACGCATTTGTATCCGCTTCTATACTCTTCCATTCAATGTTAAATCCCAGAAAAACGCCAACACCAATGGCAATCATAATAATCATAGAGATGAATTGGGATCTGTATCTCCATGCAGTTCGAAACAATTTTCTTATCAACATATCCTACCACTCCACTTCGTCTGCGCTCATTGGATTTGCCTGCTCTTCACAGGATTTAATCTTACCATTCTTCACACGAATTACCACATCTGCCATTTTCGCAATGCTCTGGTTATGGGTAACGATAACAATGGTTTTCCCATAATTTCTAGCCATGGAAAGCAGAAGCTTAAGCACCAATACACCGGTTTCTGAATCCAGCGCACCTGTTGGTTCATCACAAAGAAGAATCTTAGGATTCTTTGCTAAAGCTCGCGCAATTGACACGCGCTGCTGCTCTCCACCGGAAAGCTCCGACGGGAAATTCTGTAAATGGTCGGCAAGTCCAACTTCTGCAATCATCTTTTTCGCATCAATGGCATCCGGTGCAATTTCTTTTACCAATGCTACATTTTCATATACCGTAAGGGTTGGAATCAGATTATAAAACTGGAAGACAAAGCCCACGGTAGCCGCGCGGTAGTCCGCCAGCTCATTGTCACTCAATGTGGAAATATCCTTGCCATTTACTTTAATGGTTCCGCTGGTAGGACTATCCAGACCGCCGAGCATGTTAAGGAGAGTACTCTTTCCTGCACCACTTGGTCCAAGAATAACGACAAACTTGCCTTCATCCAAACTAAAATTTACACCATCCAATGCTTTTAACTCATGATCTCCGCTGGTGTACACACGGGTTACATTTTCAAATTCTACAATAGCCATAACTTTTCCTCCAAAATGTTAAACTAAGTTTCGGACCAATAAAAAAGCGTCATTCTGACGCTTGCAAGTTCGCAAGCGAACTTGGGAATTGATGCGTCTGACGACGCAATTTCCTATAAGGATTCGGGTGTCAAAAGGTGCTT
>CAYMYV010000174.1:0-4744 GCA_964394775.1 uncultured Lachnobacterium sp.
TCTTACCACATGCAATATAATCTAAGAAAAATAATGGTTCGCCACCTGCACATGCAATGTCGTTTACACACATAGCAACTGCGTCAATACCGATTGTATCATGCTTATCTAAGATAAAAGCCAGCTTAACCTTCGTTCCGCATCCATCTGTACCGGATACTAAGGTTGGTTCTTCCATGTCTTTAATTTTTGCAAGAGAAAATGCTCCTGAGAAACCGCCAAGACCACCAAGTACTTCTGGTCTCATAGTCTTCTTAACATGTTCCTTCATTAGCTCCACTGATTTGTATCCTGCTTCAATATCAACGCCGGAATTCTTGTAATCCATTATCTTCATCCTCCTGTTATAAAATTTGTGCTTCGCGACTGTGGCAAAGCAACAAAATAGTGTCCGAAATTTACATATATAGTATAACTTCGGACACTATCTTTTTCCAATTATATATTATTAAGTTTATGATTAGAAATTCTTATAAGAGAATGGTTACATTTTAGTAATTCTTATATCCAACCTCTTGTAGTCTTGCATCTTTTGCCTGAACCTGCTCTTTTAAATTGTTGCTATAAGCTTTTAATTTGGCAAGAAGCTCTGCATCTGAGGTTGCAAGGATTTTTGCCGCAAGCAGTCCTGCGTTTGCTCCGCCATTGATTGCAACTGTCGCAACCGGAATTCCGGAAGGCATCTGCACAATGCTATAGAGGGAATCGCGTCCGCCAAGGGATGTGGTGTGCATTGGAATACCGATGACCGGCATTGGGAAAATTGCCGCACACATACCCGGAAGGTGCGCTGCCATGCCTGCCCCTGCGATAATCACTTTAAAGCCTTTTTCTTCTGCTGTCTTTGCATATTCAAAGAACACATCCGGTTCCCTGTGCGCAGAGATGATTGTCATCTCGTAACTGATTCCTAATTCTTCTAAAATATCAGCAGCTTTTGCCATTACAGGCATATCTGAATCGCTGCCCATTACAATTCCTACTAGTGCCATAATCTGATTTTCTCCTTAAAATTTATTAAAACTGCTACGACCCATTCTTGGGATGGCTTCCTGTTTAGCAGTTCTGAACTTTTAATCCATCTCATCTAATGGTTTGTTAAGCTCTTCTGTTCCGGCCAGAACAAAGCGTCCATCGCGGATAATATCCTCTGTGGTTCCATCTGCCTTGATCACACGAATATGTGCCAATTCATCATAAGGAATCGTGATATCTGTGTGACAATTGAAATATGCCTTAGATGGGTCTGTGTTACGAAGTGCTGACACCTCGTTCTCCCTGGCAATAATTGCTTTTCCATCCGGATTATAGGTCACATTGTCCTCATCATATTTGTAGCAGGTGTCACCCACCGCAAAATGAGGTCCTGTTTTTTCTGCAATCAGAATTGGAAGCTTAGCCGCAATATCGTAAACACGAGCCATACGATATGCTGTAGTGTTCGTTCCAATCGCAAATTCACCCATTGGAAGTGTATCATGATGCTTTAGGATATTATCACGAATGTACTTCTTATTTTCCTCTTCTGAATCAAAGTTGGTACATGTATAGCCGGTAATCATACCATCTGCAAAATCAATCTCGAGATTCAGGAAGTTATAATCATGAAGATATACCTGACTCACATGAAGCTTACCTGTGGTTCCCTTCAAAACCGGGGACGTAAACACTTCACCAACCGGGATATTTACATCTGCCACGCAGTTTTCAAATGCTGTTTCTTTTTCCGGATTTGTAAGTGTTGGAACTGTTACATACAGGTCTGTCCTGTTGCCATTTGCACCCAAGATGTGAACCTGTTTTCCGGTATCCAATACATCAATCATCTTCTGCTGCATATCACGGTAGAGGATATAATCCAAGGTGTTGATTTTTACAGTTTCCGCAAAAATCTCCTCATATTTCTCACCAATTTCAGCAATTGGATATGCAATAATTGTAAAGCTGCGTTCTTCCCCTTTGAGATACTGATTTGTAAGTCTTCCAAACTCACTTCTGTGATAAAGAAGTGTCTGCTGCTGTTTATCTGACAGCTTAAGCGCCTCTTCGGTTGTCTTAGGAGAGAATGGTTCCTCACCAAACACTTCAATTACCGCCGGCCCTGCATATCCTGCACATGCTTCCTTGTATTTTTCAAACGCCGTGCGATATACTTCAAGGCTGCGTTCCACATAAGCCTTATCCATCCAAAGCGCATTGTCTTCTCTATGGTCGTAGGAATATTGCTTATTTACCTGTGTGGAATATGGACGAAGTACACAACGAAGTCCCAGCTCTTCTAGATTTTTTACAGCCTCGCGTACCATAAGCTCAAAGCCGATTGGATAACGAACCTCTGCTATCTTTTTCTTGCTCAAATCCTTGCCACCCATAATAAAACCAATGCGATAGCCTTCTGTATACGTAGAAGCCATTGCTTTGATTTCATCCATAGATAAGGTGTTCAGAAATTTTACGCTTGCAAGCTCGTTCTCGCCAATAAACAAGCCATAACGATACAGATAACAAGGCTTTGACAAGTCAGCTTCCATAAGAATATCCATACAATAGTCATAATCCGGATTTGATAAACGTGCTACATAATCCTCATTGAACACCTCGGTATAATCATGCTGGAAAGAATAAATTGCTGATTTTATCAACGCCGGTTCAACATCTTTCTCCTCGAAATAGCAGAAAATCTCTACGAATAATTCTGAATATATACAAAGCGTTAACAAATTTCCCTCAAACGCTTCAAGCACGCAGCCACGAATCTTGGTATAAAGCGCAGACAGCATCTGTCCTGCTTCTAAGCCCAATTGTGAAACTGCATATGCAGGATTCGCATAGCTTGTTTTATAATTTTCTCCATACACATCATCATACAGCTTGTGATTTAATTCCTGTCCCTCTTCCAAAGAAATATCCGAAAGCTTTCCGGAAGCAGCAAGCTCTGCCACGGCATACAGCTTCACAAGATGCTTAGCAGTTCCGGAAAAATACTCTGCTGCCGCTCCAGCCGCAGAAGCATCCTCTGCGATTTCTCCTACACGTTCACTTACCAACTGAAAACGTTCCAAAACCTCTTCATTTGATTCCTTGATAAGTTCTAAATATTTCATATCTTAAAATCCCTTTCAAAATCCAATTACATAAGTTCCTACCCAGCATATTGAAGATAATGCCGAGGTCAGCAGTGCCAATCTTGGAAACAGCCGAAACGAATCCTCTTCTTTGAAGCTCGTGATAGAAACCACAAAAGAAACGACCGACAATAGCATAGCCATGACGCCGACACTGCCATAATAGGTAGACAATCCGCCATTTCCCCTATATGCCAAATATACAAACACGAAATATAATATCAGTAATATGCATGCAACCGCAAAAGCAGCTATTGCTCTTTTGGAATGGGCTTTCTCTGTAAACTTATAACTTCTTCGTCTTCTTCCCATGCGTCTTCCTACTTCCTGTTTTTGTTTCCTTCTTATCCGTCTTGTTACGATGCTTGTTCCAGATTACAAAGATGATATACCCCAAGACACCTCCTAAGGTGTTCAACAGCAAATCGTCTACATCAAAGGTTCCGACTCTGCTTAAAATCTGTGTCACTTCTACAGCCAGACTAATCTCCAGGCATAAAAGCACAGTTAAAAATACATTTTTGCAACGCTCTATCAGTACCGGCAAAAAAAGCCCAATCGGAATAAACACCGCGACATTTCCGCATACATTAATGAAAAATAAATACCACGAGCCTGTGCGTATCCCATAGCTTACATACCGCCCAATCTCTTGAAACAGAGTCAGATTGTAACGATATTCGCCTTCTCCGTGCTCTGTTCTTCCAAAATGGCTGGAGAAAAATAAGAGATAGCTCAAGAAAAGCAGGTATGCTGTAAAGCATACCCACATGAATATTTTCTTACGTTTATTTGTTGCAGCCATACTGCTCGTAATATTTATCGATTGCTTCTTTAATCGTATCGTCGATTACCACTCTGCCCTGGCATTCACGATTGTATAAGTGTTCCACTACTTCATCCATAGTTACGATGGCACGTGCATCAAAACCATAGGTTTCTTTGATTTCCTCTAACGCACTCTTTACGCCGCCAAGGCCAACCTCCATGCGGTTTAAAGAAACCATAAGGCCAATGATTTCTACATCAGCAGCTCCTTTTACCTTTGGTACCGTTTCTTCCATGGATTTACCAGAGGTCGTAACGTCTTCAATCATAACGACTCTGTCGCCATCCTGCAGCTTGCTTCCAAGGAAGCTTCCCTTGTCTGCACCGTGGTCTTTTTCTTCCTTACGGTCTGAACAGTAACGGATTTCTTTTCCATATAATTTGCTGTATGCTACTGCAGTTACAACGCTGATTGGAATACCCTTGTACGCCGGTCCAAATAATACGTCAAAATCATCCCCATAATTGTCGTGGATTGCTTTTGCATAATATTCACCAAGTCTCATTAACTGCGAACCGGTTACATATGCACCTGCGTTCATGAAAAATGGGGATTTTCTTCCACTCTTTAATGTAAAATCACCAAATTTCAACACGTTGCTTTCTACCATAAATTCAATAAATTCCTGCTTGTATGCTTCCATATCTCTTGACCTCCTGTATTTACGGGCTTTTCGCCGTTTTTACTTTTATCAAAAATGGGTTACTACACCATTTTTACACCATTTTCACGTTAGCTACGAGCCATGCTCGGATAAGATTGAATTGTCTGTTGGGTGCTTGCACACATA
>CAYMYV010000175.1:0-4632 GCA_964394775.1 uncultured Lachnobacterium sp.
CATTCGCAAGGAAATCATCCTTTTCCCTCTCTGATTTACGGAGGGCATCAATCATCTCCAACATGCTTTCCCGCGAGGTATTATATCTATATACCAAATAAAATACAGCAAACAAAACCAAATATCCTTGTAATATACGGGTAACCATACCCCAATCGGAGCTATAGCTTCCCCAAACAAGGGATTTGTCTATAACAATGTAATAGAGCAATACTATGGTATATGCAACTGATGGTATCAGCATTATTTTGGGAATACCATATAAACCAAGCAACACACACAGGCTGACAAATACGGAAAGCGTAGAATAAAAGTCATCTACCGCAACTGCATATGCAAAAATAACCATCTGAGACATTGCACAGGTTATATATGCCCGCTTTTCAAAGGTCAAATACTTTCCAAAGAACAACACCCATATCACAAGTATTCCACCCAAAACCGCAATCTGTCCAAACTGATTCCAGCCCTGACTATATCCCAAAAATAGAGCTGTAAAGCAATAGATTGAAACAATAGTGACTACAATGATTTCTATCTGTCTGGCATATGATTTCTGGTAATCATTCTTACCCATCTGATTTCCTCCTAAAAAATAGACTGTCGCAGTTGTTTTATTGAAATTGCGACAGCCTTATTTTTACTAATATTTTCCAAATCCTTCCCCAAGAGAAATAATTTGATCATT
Organism: uncultured Lachnobacterium sp.; assembly: GCA_964394775.1. Taxonomy (GTDB): domain Bacteria; phylum Bacillota; class Clostridia; order Lachnospirales; family Lachnospiraceae; genus Roseburia. Next base: position 689 of record CAYMYV010000175.1, read on the forward strand.
TACTTGTTCTGCTGCTACAACGGTATCTACCTCTGCCACTGAAGCCTTTGCAGTATTTAATTTGTAAACAGAAAGTAAATCTCTCATTCGAACTGCCTGATTTGAAAGCTCTTCACTTGCAGCTGCACATTCTTCACTTGTTGCAGAGTTCGTCTGAACGACCTGTGACACCTGACCAACGGCCTGGTCAATCTGTGCAACGGCTGTTGCCTGGTAATTTGATGATTCTGCAATATTATTAATGATAACTTCGCTTTCCTTTACAGCCTTTGAAATTTCCTCTAATGCTCTTGCTGTTTCGTCTGCAATCTTTGAGCCTATTGCTACCTTTGCAATAGAATCCTCAATCATTTCAGCTGTTTCAGCCGCAGCCGCAGCACTCTTGGCAGCAAGATTACGAACCTCTTCTGCTACTACTGCAAAGCCTTTTCCTGCATCGCCTGCACGTGCAGCTTCTACCGCTGCGTTAAGAGCCAGAATATTGGTCTGGAACGCGATATCATCAATAACCTTAATGATTTTAGAAATGCTTTCAGAAGATTTATTAATATCTTCCATGGCGGTAACCATTTCTCGCATTTCTTCATTTCCTTTTTCAACATCCATAATTGCTACATTTACTAATTTTGCAGCTTCATTTGCCTGAGAAGCATTTTCTCTGGTCTTTGCGGCGATTTCACTGATGGATGATGTAACCTGTTCAACCGCACTTGCCTGTTCTGTAGAGCCCTGTGCTAATGACTCACTGGCACTTGCCACCTGTGATGCTGAAATCATAACCTGATATGCGGCATCATTGATATTTCCAAGTGCATGACCATTACGAGCCACAAGAGTCTGCAACGCACTACCCATCATGTCTTCTTCAGAAGAAGGAATAACCTCTACGGTCATATTACCATCCGCAACCTCCTGCGCAGCAATTGCCTGACTACGTATTGATTCTACCATTATTTTATATTCGTCCAGGATTTCACCAAATTCGTCATTATACAATTTTTTGATTTCAACGTCCATATTACCACGTGCAAGCTCGCGGGTAATCTCCTTAACACGTTGTGAAGATATGCGCATCTGTTTTGGAATTACTGCAGAAATACCACCACAGATAGTAAACAAAATGACCGTAAGAACTGCTGTGAAATATGCATAGCTTCTCAAATATCCCTCCGGATTATCCACCGTAATAATTGTAGCAGCAGTTGTATATCCGGTATATAGTAAACACAGAATCAGGATATCAATTACACAAAAGCCAAAAATGATTTTTGAACGCAATTTCATATTCTTATTTAGTTTTTTCATAGTTCTTCTTCTCCTCCGTTAACCTCTTGCGCATGATTTGTATCTAATGCACTTATTTCTTCATCGTTAAGTAATCTGTCCGGGTCTAGTAATAGCTTAACCTTATCCCCCACCTTACCAATTGCATATACATATTTGTTCTGAGACTTGTCAGCCCTTCCGACCGAAGGGGATGGAATGATGTTCTCATCCTGAATCTCCACAACCTCTGCAATTTTCTCAACAATAAGACCAACAACAATGTTCTTAACATTTACAACAATGATACAGGTCCTATCTGTGTATTCAAATGGTTCCTGTTTAAAACGCAATCTTACGTCAATTACCGGAATAATCTTTCCTCTTAAGTTAATCAGTCCCTTGATATAATCCTCACTCTCCGGAATCTTGGTAATTTCCTGAAAGACAATGATTTCATTTACGTACTGAATCTTAAGGCCGAAATATTCATTACCAGACTTAAAGGTTACATATTTCCCTTTTTGTGTATCTCTTTCGTCCATATACATTCCTTTCTCCCTAATCAATTAAGCCTGCACCATCCAGGATAAGAGCAATGCTTCCATCTCCCAGCTGCGTACAACCGGATAATCCTTTTACTTTTTTTATGTAAGACGGAATCGGCTTAACAACTATCTCCTGTTTTCCAACTAATTTGTCAACAAAGAGGCATACTTGCTGTCCATCCACTTCCATGATTACCATCATTCCGTTCTCAACCTCTGTCTGGTAATTTTCCAAATGGTATCTGTCGCCGATTCGAATCACCGGATAACATGCTCCACGAATCATTACGAATTCCCTATTATCCGGATCTACAATCATTTTATCCTGTGTCACACTTACGAATTCCTTTACCGCTCCTGTCTCAATCACAAAGGATGTATTTCCAACCTGCATTACAATGCCATCAATAATTGCCAAGGTAAGAGGAATCTTAAGTATCATTTTACTTCCTTTGCCCTTTTGACTTTCAATCTCAAGGCTTCCGCCAATCGATGCCAAATTGGAAACAACAACGTCCATTCCAACCCCACGGCCAGAGTACTCTGTTACCTTTTCATTTGTTGAAAAACCTGGCAATGTAATAAATTGATATACTTCTTTATCGGTATAAGCACTTTCCGGTTTGCTGTAATCAAGCAACCCCTGATTACGTGCTTTATTCATAATCTTAGCACGGTCTAAGCCCTTACCATTATCTTCTACCGTAATCCATACCTTTCCGGATTCCGTCTTTGCAGATAAGATAATCTTACCACGTCCTGTCTTTCCTGCAGCCGCCTTTTCTTCGTTGGTTTCAATACCATGGTCAACTGCATTACGAACCAGGTGCATGAGTGGGTCAGAGATATGCTCAACAATATTCTTGTCCACCTCTGTGGTATCGCCAACCATCTCGAACTCAATGTCCTTTCCCAATTTCCTGGACACATCGAAAACAATTCGATTCATCTTCTGGAAGGTGTTCGTTAGCGGCACCATTCGCATAGACATAATTACATTCTGCAAATCGGTAGATATCTTCGACATCTGAGCCGCAGCCTTGTTGAAATTGTCCAAATGAAGTCCCGGCACCTTCAGGTCCGGATTTTGCAATACTACAGATTCTGAAATCACCAGCTCGCCTATCAAATCCATCAACTGATCCATCTTGGCTACGTCAACATTGATGTATGCAGTCTTCTCAGACTTCTTAGGCTTATCCTTTGCAAGCTTTTTGGCTTTTCCAGGTTCCTTGGACTGAATGACGAAATCACCAGGTGCAAGAGCCTTACACTTAGACTCTTCCATAATCTGCTCCTGTGTTCTCTCTGCTCTGGCTTCTATCTCTTCCACACTGGATTCCAAATCAATTGTAATCTCTGACTCATCTGCATCAAAGCCTTGTCTATATTCTGATTCGGAACAGCTTTCGATATCAACTGCCTGAATGTCATACCCTGCTTTGATAATCTTACGAATGTCCTCTTCGTTAGATTGTGTTTGAAGAAGGATTTTAAAACCATTCTCGAAAATTTCTTCAACACAGCTTTCGTCCGAGATGATATCCTCCGGAGAATATATCATATCCTCCGCGAGCTCTTTCAACGAATATACTGCCTTATAAGCATGTACGTTTACCAGATTCACCCCCGGATTAAAGGTTAACTTAATACGGAAATACCTGCTGGCACTTACTGCCATTGGTGCAATATAGAATCGCTGTGGTTCTGACGCCTTTTTCTCCTCCGGCTTTGTCAAAACAACTCCCATTTCTCCCTTAATCGTCTTTAAGAAAACGTCTAAATCCGCAATAATCGCACTGGAATCCCCGTCTGCACTTTCTCCATTCTGGATTTTGTCCAATTCCCCTGTAATGAAATCTGCCACCTTCAATACATGCTCCACTAATTGAAGATGTGGAACATGATCCGGATGAGACTCTCTTAAATAATAGAAAATATCCTCCAGCTTATGAGATACCGCAGTAATATCATCAAACATCATAACGCCTGATGAACCCTTGATGGTATGCATGGTTCGGAAAATTTCATTGATGGCATCTTCATCAAAACACTCCTCGTCCTTTTGCTCGAGAACTGTTTCCTGGAGTTTTTCCAGCAATTGTTGATTTTCAAACAGATACATGTCCAGCA
>CAYMYV010000176.1:0-4625 GCA_964394775.1 uncultured Lachnobacterium sp.
AACTGTATTTGTGCAATTTGCCAATTTAAGTTTTAGAAAGCACCTTTTGACACCCTAATCCTTATAGGAATTTGCGTCTGACGACGCTTTTTTATACTCTATGCTACAAGTTTAAAAATGAGGATTTATTTTGCAAGCAGCATCATAATCTCATTACTTCTCTTTACGAACTTGCTCATAGCATCTACAGAAAGTGGTTGATTCTGTAATACAGCCAAGTCATATAATTGTTCTGCGAAGGTTGAAACGTGCTCTCCATCCTTGTTCTCTAAGATGTATTTTACAAGTGCATGGTTTGCGTTAAGAGTAAGCGTCTGGTCTGCAGCGAACATGTTAGGGTCCATTCCACCCATGCCGTGCATTGCGTACATCTTCATCATATCCTGCATACGACGACCTTCTTCGGAAAGAGTAAGAACAGAAGCAATGCTGTCATTCTTTAAGCTTTCTACCTTGATGGTAAGCTTGTCGTTGTGTACGGCGTTTCGGAAGACTTCAGTAAGAGTAGTAGTTGCCTCTGTTAAGTCTTCAGCCGCTTCGTTCTTTAAGGAATCTGTTAAATCCGCGTCGATTCTCATGAAACGATAGTGTTCATTTCGCATTTCAAGCTGGCTAATGAAAGAGGTGTCGATGTTGTGGTTTAAGATAACCGCATTCATTCCCTGCTCCTTAAAGAGGTTGATATACTGTCCCTGCTGAGTCAGGTCTGTTACATAGTAGATGGTTGCGCGGTCATCGGTAGCTGAATCTGTGTTGTCAGCTGTTTCCACCGGCTTTAACAGTTCCGGCAGTGTCTGATATTTATCATTGATATCCTTGAAGAGAATATAATCATTCATCTTGTCGCAGAACTTCTCATCCTTTAAGCAGCCGAATTTGATAAATGGGCTGATGTCGTCCCAGTATTTTTCGTAAGCTTCTTTTTCGGTCTTACACATACCAATAAGCTTATCAGCCACCTTCTTGGTGATATATTCAGAGATTTTTTTGACAAAACCGTCGTTCTGAAGGGCGCTTCTTGATACGTTGAGTGGTAAATCAGGACAGTCGATAACACCCGTTAATAGCATAAGGAATTCCGGAATTACCTCCTTGATGTTGTCTGCGATGAACACCTGATTGTTGTACAGCTTAATGGTTCCTTCGATAGAATCATATTCGGTGTTAATCTTAGGGAAATAGAGGATACCCTTTAAGTTGAATGGGTAGTCCATATTCAAGTGAATCCAGAATAATGGCTCTTTATAATCTAAGAAGACCTTGCGGTAAAACTCTTTATATTCCTCCTCAGTGCATTCGTTAGGATTCTTAGCCCAGAGAGGGTGTGTGTCGTTAAGTGGAACCGGACGTTTTACGATTTTTACTTTCTCTTTTGCAGGAGAAATTTCAACGATTTCCTTGGTTCCATCCTCGTTCTCCTTTTCCTCGGTCTTAGCTGCTTCGTGGATTTCTTCTACCACCTCATCAGTATCTAATTTGTCTGCTTTGTCGATGGTTTCATATTGTACTTCAGCACCAGCCTTGCTTAAATAGATTTCCGTAGGCATGAAGGAGCAGTACTTCTCGAGGACCTCTCTCGCACGGTATTCATTGGCAAATGCCAAGCAATCCTCGTTGAGGTAAAGTGTAATTTCCGTACCAACGACATCGCGGGTTCCGTCTTCCATGTCAAATTCTGTTCCGCCGTCACAGGACCAATGCACCGGTGTTGCCCCTTCTTTATAAGAAAGTGTGTCGATGGTTACTTCATCTGCTACCATGAATGCAGAGTAGAAGCCGAGACCGAAATGCCCGATAATCTGGTCATCGTTTGATTTGTCCTTGTATTGTTCAATGAAGGCTGTTGCACCGGAAAAAGCAATCTGGTTGATGTATTCTTCTACTTCTTCCGCAGTCATGCCAAGACCATTATCGATGAATTTGATAGTCTTGTCTTCCGGACTAACGATTACCTCAATCTTTGCCTTATAGTCTGCCGGAAGAGTGTATTCTCCCATCATGTCCAATTTTTTCAGCTTAGTGATTGCGTCGCAACCATTTGAGATTAATTCGCGATAGAAAATATCGTGGTCAGAATATAACCATTTCTTGATAATAGGAAATAGATTTTCGCTGTCGATAGACAGACTTCCATGTTTGTTTGCCATAATGCAGTACTCCTTTTCTTTTCTGATTTTCTATGTTGAGAGTCACATAAAACGCAACTCTTAAGAGCAGCCTCTGTAAGCCATAGTTAGATGATAAATCCAGAAAAAATAAAAGTCAACAAAAAATTAGCACTCTAACCAAAAGAGTGCTAACAAAATTGCAAAAACCCAGTAAATTCAAGGGATACAGAATTCTTAAAAGTTTATAAACTGACAGACAGTAGACAAAGAACGGGCAAGATGGTATCATACATAAAGTGTGATACGAAGAATAAAGTAGGCACTTTTTGACAGAATAGATACAAATAGACATTTAGAAAAGGAAACATCAAAATGAAAAAACTAACAGCACTTTTACTAGTAACAGCACTAAGCCTTGGATGTGTAGCCTGTGGGATGGGCGGTAATAACAATACACAGAATACAGAAAACCAATCAGAGACAGAATCACAGGTTAAACTACAGATTACAGATGCCAACGAGATACTAACGACATTGTGGAGCTCTTACCCGGAGGCTGAGAAGTTTGCGGCGGTAGGTGGACATTACAGCAGTTATACGGATGGCGGTCCTGCCACATATGATATTACCAAGACAGAGGATCTCGAAGCGAGCTTTTGCATTCCACAGGAGGCGATAGCTATGGTAGATGATGCTGCAACCCTGCAGCATGCGATGAATGTCAATAATTTTTCTGCGGCGGCATATCATTTGACAGAGGGTGCAGATATGCAGGAATTGATTGATGATATTACCAATATGACCATGAATAATCAGTGGTTATGTGGTTTCCCGGAGAAATTAGTGATTATTTCTGTTGGGGATGAGTATATCGTAACTGCATTTGGAGCAGGAGAAATCGTAGACAATTTCAAGAATAGACTGCTTGGCTTATATGACAATGTTCCGGATTTGTTGGTAGAGGAGAATTTGTGAACAGACGGTGCAGTATACGTTGCAAATGGGTATTTGGCAAAGCTTGACTGCACCTACAATGAAAAAGCGGTGGAGAATGCAATTCGCAAAATTTCTTCTGTCTATGATACCTATCTAAAGGGAACCAAGACCCAGGTATATTATGCGATTATTCCGGATAAGAATTATTTCCTTGCAGAAGCGCATGGATATCCGGCGTTAGATTACGGGCAGCTCTATGAGGATATGCAGGCAGGGCTTTCGGATTTGACCTATATTGAAATTCGTGATTTGCTATCCATTGAGGATTATTATCAAGCGGATATGCATTGGAGACAGGAACGAATTCTTGATGTGGCGCAGCTTCTGGCACAGCGTATGGCAATGAAGCTGAATCAAAGCTATCAGCTGGTAACATTGGATACCTCGTTAAGCAGCACCTATTACGGAGAGCTCCCGGAAGGCTTTGCAATGGAGTCTATTTCTTATTTGAATCATTCTTATTTTAGTAAATGTACGGTTTACGACCATCAGAATGAGAGAGAGATTCCAATTTACGATTTGGAGCTGGCAGAGAGCAAGATTTCCTATGATATGTTTTTATCCGGTTCTGTCTCTGCAATCACGATGGAGAATCCAAAAGCAGAAACAAATCGTGAACTGGTGATTTTTCGAGATTCCTTTGGCAGTAGTATTGCACCACTGTTTCTGGAGGGATATAAAAAGGTGACGGTGCTTGATATCCGTTACTTAAATGAAAACCTGATTGGCGAGCTTGTAACATTTAGTAATCAGGATGTGTTATTTCTATACAATACAACTGTATTAAACAATCGCTCTTCATTTCGCTGATGTTTCCGACAGGATCCAGTTTTGGTAAAATCTGACTTGGAAAAAAATGTAAATTTCCTCTTGACAGATAGAATTTAGAGTGCTAATCTTTATGAGAGTTAGTTTTGACTAATTGGTATTTGTAATTTAGGAGGACGACATGACTTTACTTGAAGCGCAGGCAGGAGAAGAGTACATAATCAAAGATGTTCTGACTGATGATGAAGAAATGAATGCGTTTCTATTTACTCTGGGCTGTTACAGTGGAGAACCGATTACAGTGATTTCTCACTTAAAAGGTGGATGTGTTGTTTCCATTAAAGATGGCAGATATAATATCGACAATCTTTTGGCAGAAGCAATCATAATATAGAATGTAACGCATTCTAAAGAATCAGAAGATTCTTGGTATAAGTGGCTGAAAGGCCACATATATTTTGTCAAAGGGTTAGCGAGGACTACCTAAGGTTAGAACAAAGTGACTTAGCTTACAAAAGATTTATAATAATTAGGAGGAATCCAAAATGAGAATTGCTTTAGCAGGTAATCCAAATAGTGGTAAAACCACTATGTACAACGCGCTCACCGGTAAGAATGAACGTGTTGGTAACTGGGCTGGTGTAACAGTTGATAAAAAAGAAAGCCCAATTAAGAAAAGCTTCTATGATGCAGAAGGCTTAATCGCAGTAGACCTTCCGGGTGCATACTCTATGTCTCCATTCACATCAGAAG
>CAYMYV010000177.1:0-4563 GCA_964394775.1 uncultured Lachnobacterium sp.
CGAAAGCCTTAACTGAGCCATGGAGGGCGAATTTAAGGCGGTCACGTCCCTTTTTCAAGTTGTTTCTTCAAAGCACTTAGAAAAACTTTTGTTTGAAATACGTGTCGGAAAATGAACTATATCTGTGCGATATGCCAAACATAATTTGTAATAGCACCTTTTGACACCCGAATCTTACAAAGTAAAAAAGACAGCCGTCGATCTGCTGTCTTTTTAGGAGAAGGTATTTTTACTATGGGGTTAGTAAAAACTATATAATGTATTGGGGGGTTTTTACATGGATTATAATAGCACCTTTTCCACAATAAGTGTGCACAAACTTTACAAAAGTTTTTAGTTTTTTTTGTGCACTTTTTTACCTTCTTAAAAGAGTATGTCCTTTTCTGCGAAAAAATATACCAAAAAACCAGGCAAAAAAGTGCCTGGTTTTTGTTTTGCTCCATTTTGATGTCTTTTTTAAACATATTTAAAAAGTAGTTTTATACGTTTTCAACAAACAAGCTTTCAAATTCTTCTCTTGAAATCTTTTCTTTTTCCAAAAGAAGCTCTGCACATCGGTCTAATACCGAACGGTTCTCTAAAATAATGCGTCTCGCCTGTGCGTATGCTTCGTCAATGATACGTTTTACTTCTATATCAATTGCTTCCGCAACATTCTCACTGTAGCTTCTTGTATGAGCAAGGTCACGTCCAATGAACACCTCATCATCGTCATTGGTGTAGCAAATGAGACCTACATTGTCAGACATGCCGTATTTGGTAACCATATCACGGGCGATTTTAGTTGACTGCTTGATATCCTGTGATGCACCTGTGGTTACATCATCATCCAGAATCAATTCTTCTGCCACACGTCCGCCTAGTCCCACAACAATCTGCTGAAGCATACGGCTCTTGGAGTTGAACATTTCGTCCTTTTCAGGAAGAGGCATGGTGTAGCCGGCTGCACCTGAACCGGTTGGAATAATGGATACCGTATATACAGGGCCCACATCCGGGAGAAGATGGAATAAAATTGCATGACCTGCTTCATGGTATGCCGTAATGCGTTTTTCTTTGTCAGAAATCACACGGCTTTTCTTCTCTGCACCAATGCCAACCTTAACAAAGGATTTACGGATATCCTCCTGTGTAATATAACCACGTTCCTCACGTGCTGTAACAATAGCAGCTTCGTTGAGCAGGTTCTCAAGATCCGCACCAGTAAAGCCTGCTGTAGTCTGTGCGACCTGCTTTAAATCTACGTCCTCGCCTAATGGCTTATTCTTTGCATGAACATTTAAGATTTCTTCGCGGCCAGCTACGTCCGGACGACCAACGACGATTTTTCTATCAAATCGTCCCGGACGCATAATCGCCGGGTCAAGAATATCCACACGGTTTGTCGCCGCCATAACAATGATTCCTTCGTTTACACCGAAGCCATCCATCTCAACTAACATCTGGTTTAAGGTCTGCTCACGTTCATCGTGTCCGCCACCCATACCAGTACCACGACGTCTGGCAACCGCATCAATTTCATCAATGAAGACAATACAAGGCGCGTTTTTCTTCGCATCCTCAAACAAATCTCTAACACGGGAAGCACCGACACCGACAAACATTTCCACGAAATCAGAACCGGAAATGCTAAAGAATGGTACGCCGGCTTCCCCTGCAACTGCTTTTGCAAGAAGAGTTTTACCGGTTCCCGGAGGTCCTACAAGGAGAACACCCTTAGGAATTCGCGCACCAAGCTTCGTATACTTCTGTGGAGCACGAAGGAAATCTACGATTTCCTCTAATTCTTCTTTTTCTTCCCGAAGTCCGGCAACCTTCTCAAAGGTCACCTTGTTCTGGTCATCCGTTGCCATTTTTGCACGGCTTTTTCCAAAATTCATCATCTTGCTGCCGCCGTTCTGCTGAGCTGCATTATTATTCATAATCATGAAAAGAATGAAAAATGCGCCAAACATCAGCAAATATGGAAGAAGTGACAGCAGCCAGTTCTCTTCCGGTACATCCTCACAATAATAATTTGTGAATTCGTAATTTTGCATCAGGGCCTGAATCTCATTGACATCAGACACATACATCATCTTTTTTGTGTTATCCTTGAGAGCAATAACAACACTACCCGTTGGAACCTCTTCGTTCTGGGTAATTTTAACGGCAGATACATTGCCGGCAACTAATTCCGCTTCAAACTCTGCCTGGGTACAGCTTGTGGTTGTATTCTGCCCCGTTGTCGCAAACCAAACAAAGATGATTGACAGAATCAACAAGGTATAGACTCCGAACCCACGAAAGCCATAGTTTTTATTCTTTGTATTCAATTTCTTTCTCCTTACTATTCTTCCACACAACCAATATATGGAAGATTTCTATATCTTTGATCCCAGTCTAAACCGTATCCCACTACAAATTTATCCGGGATTACAAACCCTGTATAATCTACAGTTACATCCTTCACCACACGTCTCTCCGGTTTGTCCAAAAGAGTGGTTAATGTAAGTGTTTTTGGTTTTCTGCTCCTAAACAGCTGAAGCAGACGGCTTAAGGTATTGCCTGAATCGATGATGTCTTCTACAAGAATCACGTTCTTGCCCTCAATAGAGCCGGTCAAATCCTGTTTGATATTAATCACGCCGGAGGATGCTGTCGCAGCACCATAGCTGGATACCGTCATAAAATCAATTTCCATTGGCAGCTTGATATTTTTTGCAAGCTCTGTGGTATAGAAAATAGAGCCCTTCAAAATACAAACCAGATATACGGATTCGCCCTTAAAACGTTCTGTAATCTCTGCTCCGATTTCTGCAACACGCTTCTGAATCTCTTCCTCTGTAATCATTACGTTAATATTATGCTTTTTTGTAAAATCCATCTCATCGTCCTCCTCGGTATTCTATCTCTACAATTTGCTTTGTCTTCTCCGTTACCTTTATGTGCTCACTGATACGACCGCCAATGAGCCATAGCACCTGGGAATCCTGTGCCAAAAGCCACATCCTGTCTCTTTTGGAAGCGGATATTTTCTCATCAATGAAGTAGGTCTTAAGCTTCTTATGATGACCCAAAGTATCGCTAATAAAATAATCCCCCTCTTTGCGCGTTCGTATACAAAAGCCTTCCTTTATCTTATCATAATCTAACCATTTCGTATATGGCTTTTTTGGAATTTCGGCACTTTTTCCATTATAGGAAAAGACCTTAATGCGAAGCAATTCTTCAGGCTCTCCCAATGCCACTTCTAACGCCTCCTTGGAAAAAGCAATCGTTTCTAAAGCTTCGCCGGATACCTCAAGCTCCTTGCCACACTCCTGCAGCTGTGCCTTTGGCACACAAGAACTCCCTGCTTCCATATGTTTCCTGCCACCACAGTCTAAGCATATCCAGTCAAACTCTCGTCTTGCTACCACGTCATACGGAAGATGAACCTCTCGTCCCGATTGCTTCTGACACAGCTCTAACACCTCCGTCACATGCACGGAAGATAAGTCCTTCCGACTGCCGCTTACCGTAGCGATTGCGCGAAGAATGATTTCTCTTTGCACTGCCGCATGGAAGTCCAGCAGGGTTGGAATATGAAGCCTAACCGCCGGCTCCAATTCGTCCCTTCCGATGTTATGGTTGACAAAAGCAGCCTTCCTCTCCAGCAAACACTTCCACGCTTTCCGGGTCTCTGTATCCAGAAAATCACGAATCACACTGAGCTTCTCCGCCGTTTGGTTGATATGTGTCACCGCCTGCTCATTCACCTGTGTAAGCTCCGGCAGTACAACGTTTCGCAAATAATTTCGACTATATTCTAATTCCTGATTCGTACTATCTGTACAATATGACTGCCCATGCAGCGCCAAATAATCTTCTATCTCTTTTCTATGAACAAACAAAAGCGGGCGGATATATTCCACTCCATCCTTGTCCCATCTTTTCGGCTGCATGCCACACAGACCAGTGATGGAGCTTCCGCGAAGCATCTGAAACAATACCGTTTCCGCATTATCCTCCATGTGATGCGCTAACGCAAGCTTTGCTTTTTTCTCCTTCGCAAGGTTGGAAAAAGCCTCATAACGCAAGACCCTTGCAGCCTCCTCGACACTCATTCCTGTTTCCGCCACCAAGGCCGGTACATCCACATGCACGCAGGTCAACGGCACCTCTAGCTTACGGCAGAGCTCTACAACAAACTGTTCATCACGAAGACTTTCTTCTCCACGAATCCCATGCTCTACATGTACCGCCTCAAGGAAAAATCCCTGTTCCTTGCTTAACGCTTGCAGCACCAACAGCAGGCATACTGAATCTGCCCCACCGGATACTCCCACAAGAAGCCTTTCCTGTGGCAAAACCATATTCTGTTCTTCCATTGTCCTTTGTACTGTTTGAAGCATTATTTCTCCCAAATTCCGGTCACAAGAACCGTCATATCGTCCATGGCATACCCACCTGTACGCAGCATCACCTGTTCCATAATGTTCTCTGCCAAGGTTCCTGCATTATCAGTTTTTACTCTTCCAATAATATCCGCGAGGGCTTCTATTGGATTTTTCACATGAAGATATTCTATCACACCATCTG
>CAYMYV010000178.1:0-866 GCA_964394775.1 uncultured Lachnobacterium sp.
TTGCATAATGTAGAGCTTACACCAATAGAAATATGGCCTACACCAAGCTCAATTGAGCGTTTTAATTTGTCTTCTCCGAGGTTTAAGGTTTCGAACGCTTCTTTTACATGTCCATAAAGCAGATTCCCTTCATCAGTTAAAATTACACCACGCGAGCTTCTGGAAAATAATTTACAGTTTAAGCTTTCTTCTAATTTTTGAATAGATTTACTGATAGCAGGCTGGCTAATATAGAGCTCCTTTGCGGCTTTAGAAATGTTTCCGGCATTAGCAACAGTATAAAATATCCAATATGATGATAAATTCTGATTCATAAATACCTCCTTCGTTTATATCCGTTCTTATTTAATATGGAATAAGTATATCATAAAAGAAGGTTATGGTAAATATGTATATTATGTATTTTTCATTATAATATCTATTATGCTAGAATCTCTTTAGATAAAATCAAGAAATTAGGAGGTTCTTTCCATGGGAATGACAATGACTCAAAAGATCCTGGCGGCACATGCAGGTTTAGAATCCGTTGTAGCAGGACAATTAATAGAGGCAGATCTGGATTTGGTATTAGGAAATGATATTACATCACCGGTAGCAATTCATGAAATAGAAAAAATGAAAGTGGAGGGTGTGTTCCATAAAGACAAAATTGCCTTAGTTATGGACCATTTTACCCCAAATAAAGATATCAAATCTGCACAGCATTGTAAATGTGTACGTGAATTTGCTTGCAAAAACAACATTACAAACTACTTTGATGTAGGAGAAATGGGTATTGAGCATGCACTTTTACCGGAAAAAGGCTTAACAGTAGCTGGTGATGTTATTATCGGTGCGGACTCACATACCTGTACATATGGTGCACT
>CAYMYV010000178.1:876-4557 GCA_964394775.1 uncultured Lachnobacterium sp.
GCTGGTATGGCGACAGGTAAAGCATGGTTTAAGGTTCCATCAGCAATTAAGTTTGTTTTAACAGGTAAACCGGCAAAATGGGTGAGTGGTAAAGATGTGATTCTTCATATCATTGGTATGATAGGTGTTGATGGTGCATTATACAAATCTATGGAATTCGTAGGAGATGGTATTGCACATCTTTCTATGGATGACAGACTTACGATTGCAAATATGGCAATTGAAGCCGGTGGTAAAAATGGTATTTTCCCTATTGATGATGTAGCCAGAGCATATATGAAGGAGCATTCGACTCGCTCATGGGTAGAATATGAAGCAGATGAAGATGCAGTATATGATGAAACCTATGTAATTGATTTAAGTACATTACAATCAACAGTTGCATTCCCACATCTGCCAGAGAATACACATACCATGGATGAAATCAAGGCCATGGACGATATATGGATTGATCAGGTAGTGATTGGCTCTTGTACAAACGGTCGTATGGATGACCTTAGAGCAGCTGCTGGGATTATGAAAGGTAAAAAGGTTGCCAAGGGTGTTCGCGTGATTGTTATTCCTGGAACGCAGAAGATTTATCTGGATGCAATGGAAGAAGGATTGGTTCGTACCTTTATTGAGGCTGGCGCTGTTGTAAGTACACCAACCTGTGGCCCATGTCTTGGCGGTCATATGGGTGTTCTGGCAGAGAATGAGCGTTGTGTATCAACTACAAACCGTAACTTTGTCGGTCGTATGGGACACGTAGATTCAGAGGTTTATCTTGCAAGTCCAGCAGTAGCTGCTGCAAGTGCAATTACAGGAAAAATTTCTTCTCCAGAAGAAGTAATGTAGAATGAAAATTTAGTATTAAGGAGAAACAATATGAAAGCAGCACAGGGTACTGTATTTAAATATGGAGATAACGTAGATACAGATGTTATTATTCCGGCAAGATATCTGAACTCGTCAGATCCAAAGGAACTTGCAACACATTGTATGGAGGATATTGATAAGGACTTTGTATCCAAAGTCAATGAGGGCGATATTATTGTGGCAAATAAGAACTTTGGATGTGGTTCCTCCAGAGAACATGCTCCAATCGCAATTAAAGCAGCTGGTGTCAGCTGTGTAATTGCAGAGACATTTGCGAGAATTTTTTACAGAAATGCAATTAATATTGGTTTACCAATTATTGAATGTCCGGAAGCGGCAGTTGCAATCAAAGCAGGAGATGAAGTAAAAGTAGATTTTGATTCCGGTGTGATTACAAATGTCACCACAGGAGAAAGCTTCCAGGGTCAGGCTTTCCCGGAATTCATGCAGAAATTAATCGCCTGCGGTGGCTTGGTAAACTATATAAATGAAAAATAAATATATAAATCTCACAGATGTCATAGAGATTTTAAATATTCAATATATTTTTGAGAAATTTTTAGTTTGATATAGATGTCAGCGTAATCCTTTGGGGATAAATCTTCAATATAGTTTTCAGGGAAGTCCTTGCTAATCCCATAGGCTTTTGCAAGGTCAACAGCTTTGTTATATGCAATAGCTGCCTTGGGCTCTGAGGAATAGGTTCCAATGGTATAGTTTCCATTAATGTGAATCTTAACACGATAGCGAAATTGCTGTTGCTTGGTTATGTAACGAAAGACCCCATAGTACCGATTTACTACTATGATGTTAGAATATCGTAAATCAGTGGAATCTCCATTGGCGAAATAGTAATCACGATTGATTACGCTATGATTACGAATGCCATAACGGGACATTAGTGTCACCTGCATACCATAGTCATTGACATAGAGATGCCCTTGACGACGAAGGATTTTATGACTGCTGTAATAAAACAGGTCATCAATATCAAATTTCAGTTCCTCTTTTTCAGTAAGATAGTAGCTGAAATAATTTTTTCTAAGATAAATAGGATTTCCAATATATAGACCATTGTCGCGGTAATTGATTAGGGTAACGGCTTTTTCAAATGGAAGAGTAGATACTAGCTGTGATACCTGTTCTAAAACGCAGGTAGAATTAAGTAGTGTGGCGGCGTCTTGATATGCCATATTGGCAAGCTCTTCTGAGGCAAAGCTTCCTAAACTGATGTGCTTATTTTTGTGTGTAATGCTGGAACGATAATAAATCGACCCATCCTTGTGTGTGGCGATAGATACTCCCGGTTTCATCCTTAGTAGCCTTTCAAATGTATCATGTCATTACAAAAGCGATGACTTTGCATGAATGTGTTATATTTAGAATACCACAGCATGTCATGAATGAAAAGAATAAACAAGAGATTGTTGACACAAAAATACGAAATCCCTATAATAAGGTTTGATTTGAAAACTATAATATTTTACGAGGTAGAGATATGGAATTAATGTATTCAAGTACCAGAAATAATAACGAGAAGGTAACTGCTTCTCAGGCAATCTTAAAAGGTCTGGCAACAGACGGCGGCTTATTTGTTCCGGATGCTATTCCGGCACTTGATGTAAGCATAGATGAGCTTGCAAAGATGTCCTATCAGGAGACAGCATATGTAGTTATGAAACAGTTTTTAACAGACTTCACAGAAGAAGAGTTAAAGAACTGTATCAATAGAGCATATGACTCCAAATTTGATACAACAGAGATTGCTCCACTTGTAGATGCAAAAGGTGCATACTATTTGGAATTATTCCATGGCTCTACGATTGCATTTAAGGATATGGCATTATCAATTTTGCCACATTTACTTATTACCTCTGCTCGCAAGAACAATGTTACGAATGAAATTGTAATCTTAACTGCAACCTCTGGTGACACAGGAAAAGCAGCACTTGCGGGTTTTGCTGATGTAGATGGCACCAGGATTGTTGTTTTCTATCCAAAGAATGGTGTAAGTCCAATTCAGGAAAAACAGATGGTAACACAAAAAGGTGCGAATACACATGTTGTAGGTATCCATGGCAACTTTGACCAGGCGCAGAGTGGTGTTAAAGCAATGTTTTCTAATCCTGTTTTGAAGGAAGAGTTAGACAACGCAGGCTTCCAGTTTTCATCTGCCAACTCTATTAATATCGGTCGTCTTGTACCACAGATTGTATATTATGTATACGCATATGCAAAGCTCTATGCAGAAGGTGTAATTGCAAAGGATGAGAAGGTCAATGTAGTAGTTCCAACCGGTAACTTTGGTAATATTCTTGCCGCTTATTACGCTAAGAATATGGGACTTCCAATTGCAAAATTAATCTGTGCATCCAACGAAAACAAGGTGTTATACGATTTCTTTGCTACCGGTGAATACGATAAGAACAGAGAGTTTATCCTTACAAACTCTCCATCTATGGACATTTTGATTTCTTCAAACCTGGAGAGACTTATTTATCGTGTGGCTGGAAATGATGCAGAAAAAAATGCAGAGCTTATGAAAGCTCTTAATACTACCGGTAAGTATGAGATTACAGACACCATGAAGGAAAACTTAAAAGACTTCTATGGAAACTATACAAGCGAGGAAGAAACCGCAGCTGTTATTAAAGCACTTTATGAGGATACCGGCTACGTGATTGATACTCATACTGCAGTTGCAGCCGGTGTATATGATAAGTATAAGAAGGATTCCGGTGACGTAGATACGAAAGCAATCATTGCTTCCACAGCAAGCCCATTCAAGTTTACAAGAAGTGTAATGAATGCAATTGATAGTAA
>CAYMYV010000179.1:0-4506 GCA_964394775.1 uncultured Lachnobacterium sp.
AACAGACGTTGGTCAGCCAATGATTCGCGTATCTTCTATTACTGTAGGCGGACGCTAATTTTTTCAATATTCAAATCGAGGTGAACAATATGAATTATCAGGAATTTAAAAATGCAGTTGTAAAATATGCAACTGAAAATAACATAAAGGATTATGAATTATATTATAATAAGTCGGATGAGACCAGCGTTGAAATCTTCAAGACGGAAATCAAAGGCTTTAGCTCCGCAAACAACATGGGCATCTGCTTCCGTTGTATCATAGATGGACAGACAGGCTATGCTTCCACAGAGAATATGACCGAGGAAGAGGCAGAATCTATCGTGGTTCGCGCCATCCAAAATGCAAAATCCTTAGAAAGCGAAGCACCTTCCTTTATTCATTCTCAGGGGGATACATATCTTACCTATGAGAAAGAAAACGTAAAGGTTCCAACCGCAGCTGAATTGGTTGATTTTGCTCTTGGTTTACAAAGTGAAATCTACAAACAGGATGAACGTGTCATTGATGGTACACAGGCCTATGCAGGATATGGTTCTGCTGAAAGAGCTATTTTTAATTCTAACGGCTTAGATTTGACAGACAATTCAGCTTTTGATTATTGCTATGGTGTTGCCATTGTTTCAGATGGAAAAGAAATGTATGACGGAATGCACATCGAAGCAGGAAAAATGGATAACTTTGACAAAGCCGACATCGCAAAAGAAGCGGTAAAAGATGCGGTAGACACCATAGGATACACCTCCATACCTAGTGGAGAATATACGATTGTATTCTCAAATAAGGTTATGGCCAGTCTCCTCAGCACCTACTCCTCTATTTTCTCTGCGGAGGCTGCTCAAAAGGGACTTTCCTTATTAAAAGACAAAGAAGGAGAAATCATTGCTTCTGACATCATCACCCTTACGGACGACCCACTATACAAGGATGCTCTTGTAAAAGCAACCTTTGATGATGAAGGAGCCGCAACCTCTCCAAAGAATATTATAGAAAACGGCAAATTTACAACCTTCCTTCATAACCTTGCAACAGCTAAAAAAGCAGGTGTAAAAACTACAGGAAATGGATACAAGGCATCCTATGCTTCTCCTGTTGGAATCAACCACTACAGCTTCTACATTAACCCTGTAAAGGGAAGCCTGGAAGACTTATTCGAAGAAGCAGAAAATGGCATCTACATTACTTCTGTTGCAGGCATGCATGCAGGCGCCAACCCAATTACCGGTGACTTCTCTCTTTCCTCTACCGGATTTAAGATTGAGAATGGTAAAAAAACGGTTCCTATCAAGGGAATCACTGTATCCGGAAACTTCCTTCAGCTATTAAAGGACATCTCTTCTATTGGTGAAGATTTGAAATTCAATCCGGCCGCACTAAGTGCTCACCGATGTGGTTCGCCATCCGTACTTGTAAAAGGAATTACTGTAGCCGGTAAGTAGCATCTATTTTGCCGAAAGTGATTTCATACCCATAATATAAGCCCCGAATATGACTATAGAATGACTCGACACGCTGTTTGAGCTCGTCTTATCCATATCATATTCGGGGCTTATTTATATTCTCTAACCTCGGCTAATATTAGCTTCTTCCATTTTCCACAGTAAATTCTATTATGACGGGAATAGTTCTATCACAGAAGCTAGCGACTCTGCTACTGCATAGAGCAGCTTTCTGGTTTCTTCATCCGGTTCGTCTTGGTCTGGAACCATAACCGGGACACAACCGGCACGATACGCCGCAATAATTCCTGTTGGAGAATCTTCTAACACCATGCATTCCTCCGGCTTTAATTCAAGCCGGGAAGCTGCATACAGATAAATATCAGGCTCCGGCTTTCCTTTTTCAACCATGTATCCGCTAACGAGTGCATCAAATCTATCTGCTAAACCTACGGAAGAAAGATAAAGCTTAGTTCTTTCTAATGGCGAAGATGTCGCAATTGCTCTTTTTATGCCTTTTTCATCTAAAAATGCAAGCAATTCATGAATGCCGGGTTTTATTTCTACGCCTTCCTTTTCTACAAAAGCATCCATTAATTCCATTCGCTTATTACGAATCGCTTCATAATCAACATTCTCTCCAAAATAAGACTGCATTTTAGCGACACCTGCACCACGATTTAAGCTTCTCATACCAAGTGCCTGCTCTTTTGTCATTGGATAGCCAAAATATTGTGCCGCCTCCTGCCAAAAACGGGTATACAGCTTTTCTGTGTCTAATACAACCCCGTCCATATCAAAAAGTATTCCTTTAATCATCTTCTTTATTCCTTTATCTTAATGTTTTCTGCTATTATATCACATTTATTCAATCCTTTGAATCTCCCGACGAAGACGCAGCATAATTTTTTTCTCTAATCTTGATATATATGACTGAGAGATTCCTAATAAATCCGCCACTTCCTTCTGGGTCATTTCCTTTTCATTCTGATGATTATAGCCAAATCGAAGTTCAATAATTTCCCGTTCTCTATCCGACAGCTTTTCCATAGCCTCACGCAATAATCCAATCTCCGCCTCTGTTTCTAAATCCCGGTAAATTATATCCTCATCGGTTCCCAAAATATCAGATAATAGTAGCTCATTTCCATCCCAATCCACGTTTAACGGTTCATCAAAGGACACCTCAAGCTTTAGCTTATTGGTTCGTCGAAGATGCATTAGAATTTCATTTTCAATACAACGAGAAGCATATGTTGCAAGCTTGATATTTTTTTCCGGATTATATGTATGTATTCCTTTGATTAGACCAATTGTGCCTATGGATATCAAATCTTCTACTCCAACCCCCGTATTTTCAAACTTCCTTGCCAAATACACCACCAAACGCAGATTATGGGCTATGAGTGTCTTTCTAGCCTCATCTGCTTCTTCACCATTCAATTTCTGCAGGCATTCCTTTTCTTCTTCTGCACTAAGCGGTGCAGGCAATACATCAGTACCCCCTATATAGAATACCGAAGTCTCCTGATTCCCCCATGAAAAAAGCCTTCTCCAGATAGTTTCTATTTTTTTCCATACTATTTTCCACATATTATTTCACTCCTACCAGACCTCTTCATTGATTATCATCTCATAGTTTTTCCCTTCAAAAAGGCTGTCATCCGCCACACCAAGCGGCACCCTTCCTCGCTCAATCCACTTTGTATCCTTCTTAATTCTCATATTCTCTACATAATAAACATCAATAAGTCCATTGCTATTTCCCAAGGAATGATATGGAATGCACACCTTGTTGTCTGCTTCTAACTCCAGTCGTTTGGCAAGCCTTCGGGATATTATGTGAACCCCCTTTCCTGTGTATGGGTCTCTCAGGCAATTACCGGAATCATAGTATCCTTTTATGGTCCATATGATATCCGGTCTGTGTATATCTACCGGATATATTCCCTTCTTCATTCGAAGCCTTTGTGCGATATAGAAAGCTGTACAAATAACAATCATGTTTCCGGCTAAGACCAACAACGGATATAACCAGCCATACCCTATTAAATTCCATAGGATTTCAATTACGCCATTGATTACAAGCACCCAGAAATATCCACTCACAATCGCTCTCCATAAATATTCCCGGTGTGGCCATATTAGGGCAAATACCATAGTGGGAAGCTCTATAATATGTACAATTCCAAGAAAAACATTGTAATTTGGAATAAAAAAAAGACCTGCAATCTCAAATATTGTGCCCAAAGCCGCTATCACAATTATTCTTATCACAGGTTTCGCCAATTGTATCTTTAAAAGCTTTATCGTTAGAAACAAAACTCCTACCTTCACAAAGAAATTCTGTAAAAAATACAAATCTGCAAAAAATATGTATGTCTCTATCAGCACGTCAACCGCCTCATCTCCTTTTTTCTTTTCGTAGTACTCAATTACCCTAAAAATATACTCTATGACAGATAAAACTTTTGACGAATTATGCAAATAAAAGAGCGTCATTCTGACACAATTTCTACAAAAAAAAGGCATTCCCTTGGGAACGCCTTTATGGGATGGATACTATATCCATATTATCGTTTTGAGTTCTTTAAGAAATCAGGAATATTGATTTCTACCGGTTTTACAGTACTTTCCGGCTGACGTGGCTTCTGGATACCGGAAGTATATGCCGGATTGCTCATTGTGTCTACACTAGGTGTAGAAGCTGTAGCAGGTCTAACTGTCGAACCTACGGAAGCTGTATGTAAACCACTTGCTGTAGCTGTAGTACGCGTTGCATAGCTTGTACCAACTGTTGGTCTTGCAGTCTGAGCATAATTCATAAGGTTAGATACGTTCGCTGTTGGTCTTGTTCCAACATCTAATCCGGTAGCAATAACGGTAATTGTAGCCTCGTCTACCATTGTTTCATCATACTTAGCACCGAAGATGATGTTAGCATCTTCACCTGCAAGATCCTGAACGTAGCTTGCTGCATCGTTTGCATCCATCAATGAAATATCACCGGAAATATTGATAATTACATGGCTTGCACCATTAATTGTTGTCTCAAGAAGTGGAGATG
>CAYMYV010000180.1:0-4500 GCA_964394775.1 uncultured Lachnobacterium sp.
GTATACACAAGTTCAACTTTACCCGCTCCAGGAATCTTCATTTCTGAAGCCTTATATACATCACCATATGCATGTCTTGCAATCGTAATTGGTTTCTTCCATGATTTTACATTTGGTTCAATTCCTTTTACAAGAATTGGTGCACGGAATACTGTGCCATCTAAAATTGCACGAATGGTTCCATTTGGACTCTTCCACATTTCCTTCAAGTTATATTCTGTCATACGTGCAGCGTTTGGAGTAATTGTTGCACATTTAACAGCAACACCATATTTCTTAGTCGCGTAAGCAGAATCAAAAGTAACCTGATCGTTAGTACGATTTCTTTCTTCTAACCCAAGGTCATAGTATTCAGCCTTCAAATCAACAAATGGGTAAATAAGCTCGTCTTTAATCATCTGCCAGAGAATTCGGGTCATTTCATCCCCATCCATCTCAACCAATGGGGTAATCATTTTGATTTTTTCCATAATATCTTACCTCGTAAAAAATTTATTATAATTACATCAGAATGCTGTCTGCATTCTATTATAATACTATATCTAGCTCTTTACAGCAATTAGTAATTTGAACAACAAGCTCATTATCTGTAATTACAGTAACGCGTCCGTCCTCATACTGCTCATCAACCCAAACCTTAATGCGTTTTACAAGCTCGCAGTTTTTATCAAGCTTGCGTTCCTCCGGCAAATGATAATAATTGTTAATCCAGTGTGCAATTCCGGCTAGACCAGATGTGTTAGAAACTGCAACAAGTGGTGGACGGTTTAGGAACTTTCCTGTATCAAAAATATTATAAATCTCTTCGTTTTTCAGTAACCCATCCGCATGAATACCGGCACGCGTTACATTAAAATTGGTTCCGCAGAATGGTGTACGGCTTGGCAGTCTGTAACCAATTTCTTTTTCAAAGTACTCTACAAGCTCTGTGATAACAGTAGTGTCCATTCCGCCAAGGTCACCCTTTAACTGTGCATATTCAAAAACCATCGCCTCAAGAGGGGTGTTACCGGTTCTCTCACCAATGCCGAAAAGTGAACAGTTTACACCACAGGCACCATATAGCCAAGCGGTTGTAGAGTTATTAACAGCTTTATAAAAATCATTATGTCCATGCCATTCAATAAGCTCGGAAGGTACACCTGCATGTGTAGTAAGTCCATATATAATTCCTGGTACGCTTCGTGGAATTACGGCACCCGGGAAATTCACACCATATCCCATGGTATCACATGCACGAACCTTGATTGGAATCTTGTACTCATCCATCAGTTTCATGAGCTCTAAACAGAATGGAATAACAAATCCATAAATATCAGAACGGGTAATATCCTCTAAATGACATCTTGGACTAATGCCCGTTTCTAAGCACTGTCTAACAATGCTCAAATAATGATTCATGACCTCTCTTCTTGTCATTTTCATCTTATAGAAAATGTGATAGTCAGAACAGCTTACCAAAATACCCGTTTCTTTTAGTCCGATATCCTTTACAAGATTAAAGTCCTGTTGACTGGCACGAATCCATGCGGTAACCTCTGGAAATTCATAGCCGCGTTCCAGACATTTATATACAGCATCTCTATCCTTTTTACTATATAGAAAGAATTCGCTTTGACGAATCTTACCATTCGGACCGCCGAGCTTGTGAAAATAATCATAAATCGTTACAATTTGTTCTGTTGTATAAGGAGCCCTTGACTGCTGTCCATCACGAAAGGTGGTATCTGTAATCCAGATTTCTTCAGGCATATTATGGGGAACAATTCGATCATTAAACGCAATCTTTGGGATTTCATCATATGGAAACAAATTACGAAATGTATTCGGTTCCGTAACATCTACCAGCTGATAAAAATGCTCTTCTAATTTCAGCAGGTTTGTTTTATTGTTCATCACAACTTCTCTCATAACAGTAACTCCTTGGATTTCTACTTTATTTCAAAAAGTTTAATTCTTTAATAAAATAAAGTCAATAATTTTTTGTCACCTTTACTATACCAATTCATAATATATATTGTAAAATAAATTTATGGGAGGTCACTTATGAGTGATTTAGCTGCAACAAACTGTGGATGTAATGAAGGAGGTTCTAACTGCTGTTCTATTATCTGGATTATTATCCTTTTAAGCCTTTGCAACAACAACGGTTCAGGTTTCGGATTAGGAAACAATGGTTGTGGAAACAACGATGGATGTGGATGCCTCTGGATTATCCTTCTCCTTCTTTTCTGTGGTAATGGCTGCAATAATGGCAATGGCTGTGGTATTTTCTAATAAGAGTCTTTCTTTACAAAAACGGTGGAGCAATCCACCGTTTTTTGTTTATTCAATATTTTCACTTTCTTCGTGTTTTCTATAAATATTCTTCCATTCTATTTTAGGATTTTCATATTCCTGATTCATATATTTATCTACATCACAGTCTGAGGAAGGTTTTCTTCGCTTCATGCATTCTTCGTCAATTTCAAATACACTATTTCCATCAATAATCAATCTTCCCATATACGCATCCTTATATTTTTTCCATAGTATATGTCTGTGCAGTCATATCGTGCCACTATGTTTCATAAAATAAAAACAAAAAAGGTAATTATGGAATCAGAACAATATTTAACGGAATATGATACTTTGGTTCAAACAAGAGAATTACAGATGCTAAAGGCCATGCTTCCATTTGTACATATGAAAAATCAAATGCCGCTTGCAATTCTTATTCAATCCATGGAATTTCGACATACTATGCGAATGTTTCAGGAAAATGCAAATGCATTATCTATACAATCCATAAACAACGAAACCGACCGTCGAAACGCAATGCTTCAGACCATAAAAAAATTTTGTACTCCTAAGGAAAGGGAAACAATTGATACCCTTTTGAATATAATGTGTGTAATGGAAAATTATGAAAGCTTTGTCTAATACACAAAGTTTAGGAGGATATCATGGATGAATTTTTAAACAATCCGACGCTACTCGGAATGGATCCTGCAAAACTGCAATTTATCATGGAATTTGCAGGCAAAAACAAACCTCAAAGCATGAAGGACGCAATGCCATTTTTGTTAGCAAATATGAATCAGGCAAAAAAACAAAACATCAACTTTTCTAACTCAGAAATACACCTTATTGCTGATATTTTATGTGCGAATCTTCCGGAAGGAGAAAAGCAGAAGGTCAAAAAAATCATGGCGATGCTAGGTCAATAATTAATATCTTATCAATGGGGCAGACACTCTGACCAAGCCCATCTGTCCCTTCCAGATATTTTTCTCCTGCAGATTCAAATAGAACGTATAATTTTTTATTTATAACAGCAATTCCTTCGGAACAAGGTGGCAGCTCAATGAAAAAAACATAATCCTCTACATCCTCATTCATATCATTCACAGATTCATATTTTCTAATATAGGAAGAACGTCGTCTTCCATATGAAATACTTAAATACACTTCTCCATTGTCATCAAATGAAATCCCTTGTACCTGAGCAGGAATTGTGTAATGCTTCATACAAACAAGCTCATCTTCGTTTTCATCATAACAGTAAGCACACATATTTGAATTTCCCCATATATTATGAGAAACAATCCACAAGCTGCCATCTGCATAGGTAATCCCTGACGGAGAATTGTGAACATTATAGCTTTCTAATAGATTTATAACATATATTGTTTTTCCATATTTTTGGGTAGCTGCTTTTCTAATAAAATTATAAGATAATCGCTCAATGGTATTATAAAATGAATTACATATCCATATGTTTTCACCATCCCATGCAATACCGCCAACATGACTCATCTCATCCATTGCAAGTGTGACAAGATATTCTCCTGTACTTCTGTTAAAAACCATCAACTCTCCATAGCATCCAAGCCTGTCTGAATCAGAGGTTATTAACACATATTCATCTGTAATGCATAATCCCTGCAAGCACTGACTTGTATCGAAAATATAATTTTCTTTATAATCTGCTTCTCTTGTCATTGGCATACCGGGTATCTCAAGCTCTTCCCAAAAACTATAGTTATACTTTTTAAGAGAATATTTTGTTATATAGTCATAATTTTCCACACTGGATTCGTTATCTATTGAAATGCTTTCAGAACGAAAAATGCCTGAGGACCTTTCGTCCCCAGGCATCTGATTGTACTCATTTGAAATTGTAATCAAAATCGTCAATGTAAATATGAATAAAATACTCCCGATTAATTCATTATTCTTCAATATCAACAAGTTCGCTAGCTCTTTCTTCAATCTGTTTCTTTGCAACATCTTCCGGAGCCTGTTCGTATCTTGCAAATTCATAAGAGAATGTACCACTACCACTCGTCATAGAGCGAAGCTGTGTATTGTAGCCATATAATTCAAGATTAGGAATATCTGCAACAATTTCCTGATATCCATTACCAATTGGGTTCATACCCATTACACGGCCTCTTCTCTTATTCAAATCACCCATGATATCACCAGTATATTCATCCGGGATAACAACCTTAAGCG
>CAYMYV010000181.1:0-4381 GCA_964394775.1 uncultured Lachnobacterium sp.
TGTCCGTCTGTGAGCTTGAGCCTTCGGAGTTGTCTCCTGTCGGATTACTGCATCCTGTTAGCGAAGTCAGCATGGCAAGTGCCAGTAGTAGTGATATTATTTTTTGTTTTCCTTTTTTCAAAATCTTCTCCTTTCTATTTCTCCAAAGCATGTGACATAAAGCACAAAAATGCCTCTTTGTTTTGTCGTATATGCACAAAACAAAGAGTTGAATTGTACATAATACACAAAAATAACAGACTATAAATTGTGCAAAATTCAGAGAAATTGAACGAAACGCCTATTTTTATTCGTATAATAGCATAATATATGACCCAAGTATAGCATTGACTTTTGGCAATTATCATAGTATTATATAAAAAACTAAAGTAATTTAAAAAAAATTAAATTGCAAAAAAGATTCAACGAAATTTGTCGGACGGAAAAACAAATAGTAAGGAGGGAATTATGGGACGTAAAGGAATCAAAAATACTATCCCGAAAATAGTTGCTTTCGGACTTGCGGCGTGTCTTGGATTAACCAGCCTCGGTGTAGCACCGGTACAGGCAGACCAGACAAGTGATGCAACCTCCGGAGAAGATACTTACACTGCGGAATACAGTAGTGAGCGTCTTTCAAACAACTATACTCAGATAAGTTCGAAATACACCCTTTCCAAATATAAGGGTGAGAACGTTATCATTAACATTGAAGAAAATGTTACTGACATCGGAAGCGCAGAGCTTGCCGGTGACAACAAAGAATATGAGGACGGAAATAAAGTACTGGACATGAAGCTGGACGATACAGTAACAATTACTGTTAACGTACCGGAGGATGGACAGTATTTTGTGCTGTTTGATTATCTGTCATATGACGAATCGATTCTTCCAATCGAGATTGCGATGCAGGTGGATGGAGAATATCCTTTCTATGAATGCAGAAACCTGAAATTTGAGACCTACTATGCACCGGATGAAGAACCATCCTATGATAGATATAACAATCAGCTTGTTACGGTTCCAAACAAGATTATCAGATGGGAAGAAAAATATCTTATGGACTCCAGCTATAGACATGCAGCACCTTTGGCGCTTGAGCTCACCGCCGGAACACATACCTTCTCATTAACTGTAAACGAAGGCAACTTCTTATTAGGAAACATTACTCTGGTTGCACCGTTTGAGACAGAAGAGTATAAGGGCTCTGAAGCTGCGACAGGAAATGCACTTATTACCATTCAGGGTGAGGATATTTTTGAGGCAAATGACTCATCTGTTCATGGAATCGCTGAATTTGATACAAGTGTATATCCATATGAAACGGTAGATACAGTTCTTAATACATTGGATTCCGGCTCATTTGATACAGCAGGACAGATGGTTACCTATCAGTTTGATGTAGAAAAGGCTGGTTACTATTACATAGGAATGAACTATCGTCAGTCTGATAAAACAGACTTCCAGGTGTTTGTTGATGTACGCATCGATGGAGAGATTCCAAATACTGCCTTTGAATCCTATGGTATAGATTACAAGACAAAATACCAGACAACAACACTTACAGACGACGAGGGTAATAACTTAAGTGTATATTTAGAAGAAGGTACACATACGATTTCCTTTACAATCAGCATGGACCCTATCCGCAATGTAATGGAACAGTTGGATGTAATTATGTCAGGTGTAAACGACCTTGCACTTGAAATTACCAAGGTGGCTGGTACAAACTCTGATAAATATAGAGATTTAAAATTATCAAGATACATTCCAAATTTGGAGAAAACATTATATGGATATGCAGAAGAGCTTTATGCATTACGTGATAGCATGATTCCATATAGTAATAGCGATAAGAACGTAGCGGTTATGTCGTCTATGATTATTGCAGCAGAACAGTTAATCAGTCTTGCTGACAACCCGGACGAAATCCCTTATCGTATCGCAGAGCTTTCTACAAGTGCAAACTCTGTAAACCGCTATTTAGCAAATACCATCGACAATTTAATCAGAAACAATTTGGCAATTGACCGTATATATATTTATCAGGAGGATGCAGATGTTCCAAAGGCACCGGGA
Source organism: uncultured Lachnobacterium sp. (assembly GCA_964394775.1). Classification (GTDB taxonomy): domain Bacteria; phylum Bacillota; class Clostridia; order Lachnospirales; family Lachnospiraceae; genus Roseburia. The sequence continues at coordinate 2,059 of CAYMYV010000181.1, forward strand.
TTTTTTGCGTCACTTTGGATGAATATTAAGAGATTCTTTGCATCCTTCACGGATCAGGCATACTCAACAACAAATACAGATCCGGACCATTTACAGGTTTGGGTAAGCCGTTCAAATCAGTATGTACAGATTATGCAGAAGATGATTGATGAACAGTTTACTCCGGCAACAGGAATTGAAGTAGACATCAGTATCATGCCTGACCAGTACAAACTGGTACTTGCAAATGCTGCTGGAAATGCTCCTGACGTTGCAACGGGTATTAACTATACTGTTCCATACGAGCTTGCAATTCGAGGCGCGCTTGTAGATATGGCTCAGTTTGATGATTTCAAGACGACTGCCGAGCCTTATGAACCAGGCTTCTTCTTAACAGGAACCATTGGCGATAGCGTATACTCAATGCCGGAAACCATGAACTTCTGGGTATTGTATTATAGAAGTGACGTAATGGAGAAATTGGGCTTGGAAGTACCGGAGACTATGCAGGATGTAATTGATATGCTTCCGGAGCTTCAGATGAGAGGCTTGGATTTCTACTATCCGGCATCCGGTATGCTTGCAATGAGAAACTTCCATGGTACGACTCCTCTTGTTGTACAGAATGGTGGTTCCCTGTATTATGAAACAGCAGATTTGGGTACGGCACTTGGTGAAGAAGCAGGCGTAGCTGGTTTTACAGCATTAACAGACCTCTTCACAATTTACGATATGCCAATTAACATTGATAACTTCTATCAGCATTTTAGAAATGGTGATATGCCAATCGGTATTGCAGATTACAGTATGTATAACCTTTTGACAAACGCAGCTCCGGAGCTTTCAAGCTCATGGGAAATTGCATTGGCACCTGGTACTATGCAGGAGGATGGAACTATCAATTATGCAACCTGTGGATGTGCGGAAAGCACGGTAATCTTCAAGAGCGATTCTGACAGAGAGCAGAAGGCCTGGGAATTTGTAAAATGGTGGTCTTCAACAGATGTGCAGGCAGAATTTGGTCAGACAATTCAGATTACATATGGCGATGAATATATGTGGCCAACCGCTAACACAGAAGCATTTGCAAAGCTTCCATGGGATACAGATGACAAAGAAGTTATCTTAGAGTTTATGGCAAACGTAGTAGACGTTGCACGTATTCCTGGTACATATCTCTTAGAGCGTGAAATGAGTAACGCATTCAATGACATTGTAGTAAATGGTGATAACGAGCAGACACGTATCGACGAAGCTGTTAAGACGATTAACCGAGAAATTGATCGTAAGCTTGAGGAGTTCGGATATATTGATTCGGAGGGTAACGTGCTTAAAGAGTATAGGATACCAACCATCGAAAGCGTTAAGAAGCTCCTTGGCAGAGAAGATTAGTGAGGTGACATGAAATGAGTGAAAATATAAAAGAATATGTACCTCCTGTTGAAGCAGAAGAAGCTGTGGTAACTACGAAGGCTACCAAGCCGGCGAAGAAGAAACACAACAAGATTGGAAGACGTGAGAACAACGTTAATGGTTATCTGTTTGTTTTACCATATGCGCTGATGTTTATCGTTTTTATCCTTGTACCGGTAATATTGGCAGTAATTCTTTCCTTTACGAACTTTAATGCAGTTGAATGGCCTGAATGGGTAGGTTTCTTAAACTATATCACCTTGATAACAAGTGATGACACGTTCATGCAGTATGTATTACCAAATACGGTAGTATACGCGGTAGTAGTTGGTGTAGGCGGATACGTATTATCCTTCATCCTTGCATGGGCGTTGTGTAACTTAACCAAAATACCGAGAACAATCTTCGCATTTATTCTTTACTCACCAAGCTTAGCAGCCGGTGTAGCGATGACAGTACTTTGGAAGGTTATTTTCTCAGGTGACCAGACAGGTTTATTGAATAGCTGGTTAATGAGCCTTGGCGTTATTACAGAGCCAATCATTTGGTTAGTAAGTGCAGATTATGTACTTCCAATTGTAATTATTATTGGTTTATGGTCGTCTATGGGTATCGGCTTCCTATCTATGATTGCCGGTATCTTAAACTCAGATGAAACACTTTATGAAGCAGCAGCAATTGATGGTGTTAAGAACCGTTTCCAGGAAATGATTTATGTAACCATTCCACAGATGAAGCCACAGATGCTCTTCGCGGCGGTTATGGCAATCGTAAACGCCTTCCAGAATGGTGCGATTTCAGCGATGTTAGTAGGTAACCCTTCACCGGGTTATGCATCACAGCTGATTGTAAACCACATTGAAGACTATGGTTTCCTGCGTTACGAGATGGGTTATGCCGCAGCGGTTTCTGTTGCATTGCTTCTTATCGT
>CAYMYV010000182.1:0-4380 GCA_964394775.1 uncultured Lachnobacterium sp.
GTTGCAAACAATATACTTAATAATAAGCAGGATAGCGAAGAATGTGTAAACGACGCATATCTTGGAGCGTGGAATACAATACCGCCTCAAAACCCAAACCCGCTTCTAAGTTATGTTTGCCGCATTGTTCGTAATCTTGCTATCAAAAAGTATCATGCAAATACTGCGGCGAAACGAAATAGTATCTATGATGTTGCATTGGATGAGCTGGAGAATTGCTTTCCTGCATCCACCTTGGTTGAGGAGGAATACAACGCTAACGAGGTGGCTCGCATCATAGATAGTTTTCTTGAAACACTGGATAAAGAAATTCGGATTATGTTTGTACGCCGCTATTGGCACTCGGATTCAATAACGGATATTGCTGAGCTCTTTCACACAAGCAACCATAATGTATCAGTTCGCCTTTCTCGAACAAGGGAGAAGCTGAGAAAATATTTGAAGAAGGAAGGAGTGTTTCTATGAAAAAGAATAAGATTTCTGAGGTGATTGGGAATATCAATGAAAAATATGTAAATGAAGCAACCTCCTATACAGGAGAAGTGAAGACTGTCCGTCGTATGGGATGGACGAAATGGGGGGCAATCGCAGCTTGTTTTGTACTGGTTGTATCTCTTGGTGTTGGAATATTAATGTCACTTCCGAATGAAGATCAAGGTATGCTGGGAATATACATGGAAGACCGTGAGCCAATCGTTGCAACAATTGACAAATGGAAGGGTGAGGGATTTGTTTGTACGGTTGTGGACCCGGATATTCATGAGTTTATTACAGAAGGATATTCTGTACTCATTCTTTTTAAGGGTGATATAAAGGTTACCACTTTGGATGGTAGTGCATTTCAATATGACGATGAAAATCCGAATGCAGAAGATTGTGGATTGCCTGTTGGAACGACGGTGAAGATATATTTCACGGATGTCAACTACAAATCTAACGGGATGGCACATTCTCTTGGCGCACAGGAAATCATTCCATATAGTCCGGAGTAAACAGAATATGATTAAGGGCGTCACTTCGGTGGCGCTTTTTTAACACACATATTACTGGCAGCTAGGCTTCATCTAGCTTTCAGTTCTCTTGTTAAGTATATTTTCGGACAATACAATTATTTGTCAAACATATTTGACATCCATTTTCGAGATTGATACACTCTTAATTAGGAATTGAACTTAGTAATCGGAGGAATATATAGTATGACCAAAAACATCAAAATCGCCTATATCGGCGGTGGCTCCAAGCTTTGGGCACGTACCTTTATGTCGGATTTGGCAGTGGCTGAAAATCTTAGCGGTGAAATTGCATTATATGATATCGATGTGGAAGCGGCAGAACGTAATGCGCGCATTGGTACACGCATCAAGGATAACCCAAATACAACATCTGTTTTTGAATATAAGGTGTATCTTACATTAGAGGAGGCTCTCACAGGTGCGGACTTTGTCGTAATCTCCATTCTGCCGGGAACCTTCAAGGAGATGCGCAGTGACGTACATGCACCGGAAAAATACGGTATTTACCAGTCTGTAGGGGATACGGTTGGGCCGGGAGGTGTGCTTCGTGCAATGCGTACCGTGCCAATATACGAAGGCTTTGCAAAGGCAATCAAGAAGTATTGTCCGAATGCATGGGTGATTAACTTCACGAACCCTATGAGTATCTGCACCAAGACCTTGTATGATGTATTTCCGGAAATCAAGGCCTTTGGCTGCTGTCACGAGGTGTTCCATGCGCAGCAGTTTTTGACCTGCGTATTGAAAGAAATTAAGGGCATCGAGGTTAACCGTAAAGACATTTATACGGATGCCTGCGGTATTAATCATTTCACATGGATTACAGAGGCGAAATATGGCGATATTGACTTACTGAAGCTTCTCCCGGAATTTATGGATAAATTCTATGAGGAGGGTTATTACGAAGAGGGCGATGACCGCTTTGCCTTTAAGACAGACCCATTTGCTTACGGAAATAAGTTAAAGCTTGACCTCTATCAGAAGTATGGCGCACTTGGTGCAGCAGGGGACAGACATCTGGCGGAGTTTATGCCGGCGAAATGGTATTTAAAAGACCCGGAGACGGTGAAGGAATGGCAGTTTAATTTGACTACCGTGGATTATCGCGAGGTGCAGCAGGCAGAGCGTATTGCAGAAACTATTGAGATGGCAAATGGAACCAAGGAATTCCAGGTTGTAAAGTCTGCCGAAGAAGCCGTAGAGCTTATGAAGGCGCTTATGGGCTTTGGAACAGTGGTTTCCAATGTGAATATGCCAAACAAAGGGCAGATGCCACAGCTTCCGTTAGGAAGTATCGTGGAGACTAACTGTGTATTTTCCGGTGACCAGGTCAAACCGGTATTGTCTAATCCGCTTCCAACAGCTGTAGCAACATTAGTGCAAAGAAATTGCGCCAATATTGACACTACATATGAAGGTATCAAAGAGCGTGATTTGGATAAAATCTATATGGCGTTTGCAAACCAGCCATTGTGCAATGACTTATCCATGGAAGAATCCGGGGAACTCTTTAAGGAAATGTGCTGTAACACAAGGGAATATCTGGAAGAGTACTACGATTTGGAAGCATATTTTGGGGTAAAATAACCATTTTTATGAAAAATGCACAATATATAGTGGTTGATTTCTACAAAAAACATGAGTTTGATGTGTTGACATAAGGGCGATTTCTCTCTTATAATTACAATATAACTTCTGCATAACTGACGGATTACGCGGGATACCGCGAGGAAATGCAGGAGACATTAGCCGACCGTCTGGGCAACTTAGTGCAGGAGACTAAGTTGCCTTTTTTCGCGAATAAGCAGAGAAACATCAAGCATACAAATATTTCTGTTTGCAGAAAAATGTCAAGAGTATCTAGGAGGAATCACTATGGAGCACAAGAATTGGAATGGATTTGAGAGTGGCGCATGGAAAAACGAGATTAACGTGCGTGATTTTATTCAGAAAAATTATACCGCGTATACGGGAGATGACAGCTTTTTGGCCGGACCAACTAAACGTACACAGGATATGATGAAGAAGCTGCAGGTGCTTTTTGCGGCGGAAAGACAGTATGACGGTGTGTTGGATATTGATACCGATACAGTATCTTCATTGACCGCTTATGCACCGGGATATATTGATAAAGAAAATGAATTGATTGTTGGAATGCAGACGAATCGACCGCTTCGAAGAGGTGTAAATCCATTTGGTGGAATCCGTATGGCACGTCAGGCCTGCAAGGCTTATGGCTATAAGCTGAGTGATAAGATTGAAAACGAGTTTAAATTTAGAACCACGCACAATGATGGTGTATTCCGCGCCTACACGGATGAGATGCGCGAAGCACGTAAATGCCATGTAATCACAGGTCTTCCGGATGCTTATGGTCGTGGTCGTATTATTGGCGATTACCGTCGTGTGGCGCTTTATGGTATTGACCGTCTGATTGAGGAAAAGAAAAAGGATAAGAAGGCCTTAGAGGCGCACAATTTTAACGCAGAAGAGGTGCGTCTGTCAGAGGAATTGTTCCAGCAGATTACGTTCCTTGGATATATGAAGGAAATGGCAGAGATGTATGGCTGTGACATTAGCGCACCAGCAGCTAATGCTCGTGAAGCGATTCAGTGGACCTATTTTGCTTACCTTGCAGCAATCAAGGAGCAGAATGGCGCAGCAATGTCCCTTGGCCGCGTCAGCACATTTTTTGACATATATATTGAAAGAGATATTGCAAGAGGCATTCTAACCGAAGAAAGCGCGCAGGAGCTTATGGATGATTTTGTAATTAAGCTTCGTATTGCTCGTCATCTTCGTACACCGGAATACAATGAGCTTTTTGGCGGAGACCCGATGTGGATTACAGAAGCAGTCGGAGGTATGGGGGAAAATGGTCAGACGCTTGTAACCAAGAACAGCTTCCGTATGCTAAATACACTGTATACCTTGGGTTCTGCTCCAGAACCAAACCTGACAGTGCTGTGGGCAAGCAGCCTTCCGGAGGGCTTCAAGAAATTCTGTGCCAAGGTTTCTGCAGACACAGATTCTATCCAGTATGAAAATGACGACCTCATGCGCCCAATTTATGGAGATGATTATGCGATTGCATGCTGCGTATCTGCGATGAAGGTTGGAAAGCAGATGCAGTTTTTTGGGGCTCGTTGCAACCTGCCAAAACTATTGCTTATCGCATTAAATGGCGGGTATGATACCTCCAGCCAGATGCACATCGGACCACAGCTGCCAGTGCTCGAGGGCGATAAATTAGATTATGATACTGTAATGGAACGTTACAATATTTATATTGAATGGCTCAGCAATCTCTATGTAAATACCATGAATGTCATCCACTACATGCATGATAAATATGCTTATGAAAAAA
>CAYMYV010000183.1:0-4366 GCA_964394775.1 uncultured Lachnobacterium sp.
CCTGAAGGAAGTAGTAAGAACCAAGGTAGCTTACATAATCTTCACTCACACCACCGATTGGACGTGTTGCATATGCATCCGGTAATGTCTTGTCCTCTACTGCGATAGAATCATCTAACTCATCTGCATTTGTCTCATAGTAATCTAAGTCAAATAAAGGTGCGATTGTCCAATCTCCGTAGAATGCAAGATATGGAACGTTTAAGTCGATGTCTGTTCCTTTTTCTGCTGTCAAGGTCACAAAGCCTTCTACATACATACCATTTGCAAAGGATTCATCCATGTATTTCTTATCTGCATCACTAAGTGTAATTGTTACAGTTACGTCAGCCTTTTCGCCTGCTGCAACGGTAACTTTTCCGCCGCTTAATTTGCCGCCTTCTACTGCTGTAACTTCAATCTTTGCACCATCAAGGATGTAAGCTTCCTCTGTTACAGTTGTTTCACCGGCGTTTGTTTTGGTTTCACTCACGCCTTCTGTCATAACATAAGCGCCAATTTTATATGTAAGGTCATCTTCACCAAAGTTATTCACCGTGAAGTTGAGCACATATACACCTGTCTTTTCCGGGTCATCACCAAGTTCAATCTTGGTTTTGTCCATTACGTTGCCATCTTCATCCTTGGTTGTAATATAACCGGTTGTTTCGATAGCCGCCATTAAATTTGCAAGTCCGGCACCCTGTTTACGAACTGCATATGGTAAACCGTTTGTATTGAGTGCAATATCTGCTGTAGACATCAGCAGCTGATATACCATCGCTGTTACTGCCACGTTGTCGTTTGCGATTTCCGGGAAGTTCTCTACTACATACTGTCTTAAAAGAACAACCACGCCTGCAAGGTTTGGACAAGCCATGGATGTACCTGACAAACGGTCGTAGGAGCCACCGGTTACAGCAGAAAGAATATTTCCACCATGTGCAGTAATTTCAGGTTTGATTTTCAAATCCGGAGTAGGTCCCCAGGAGGAGAAATCGGAAATGAATGGGCCAGAGGTCTGTGAGGTACTAATCAACAGCTTGCCACCGCCCTGTTCTGCTAACATTTCACCATCATCCTGTGAAATAGAACATACTGCTAATGTAGCATCTCCTACGTTCATCTTGATATCACCGGATACGTTGTTGTAAATGATGATACCAGCTGCACCCTGCTGCTGTGCAATGATTGCCTTTTCTTCGAAGGTATTGGAACCACGACGTACAAGAACAATCTTGCCGGTTACATCCACGCCTGTGTAGTCCGCACTACGACCTACACCCGGGATAACTACATATTCATATTCCTTTGATTTTTCCTCACCCAACAGAGTCTCAAAGAAATGATTCTCTTCGCTTGCAGAGTTTGTGGATTCTGCGAAATAAATAATTGTATCGTTGTATAAGATGTATGGTGTCTTAGTACCGCTGATAGAAGCTACAGACATAACACCTTCGTAAGTAGAAGGAGAACCTACTGTACCTGTATCCGGGTTAGATGTAAGACCTAAGTTACCATTTGCTTCAGAACCATATGCTGAGCTGTAGCTGTTAGAAGCTGCAACAATCATACTGATGCCGGCTTCTCTGATTCTGTCATATACACCATTTAAAATCTCTTCGTCAGACTCACGGCTGAAACCGCAGGCTGTACCAAGTGACATATTGATTACATCTACGCCAAGAACTACACAGTCCTCCAGCGCTGATAAAATCCATGCCGAACGAGCGGTATCCATTATGTCCGAGAAAATCTTCATAGCTACCAGCTGTGCATTTGGAGCAACGCCGGTAATCACATCATCCTTACCAACGATAACACCTGATACGTGAGTACCATGGTTGTTGTGGGTTGAATATGGGTCTGCATCACCATCTGCATAGTCAAAACCAAATGGAACCTTATTGTTAATATACACATCATCTACTGTCAAGCCTGACACAAGCTCGCTGGCAGTTGTATCTCTAATAACTGCTGCTACATCCTGATAGGTAAGACCAAGATTTGTTGATGTAAAGTTATCCGGCGAAAAAGCAGTATGATTTGAGTCAAGACCGGTATCCAGTACGGCCACTACCATACCTGAGCCATCATATCCTGATTTAGAGCTGTCAAAAATACCTGTACTTTCATATATACTAACGGTATTCTCTACGAGCTCAGTTTCTGCAGGCTTATATTCTTCGCCGACAATTGCCTGCGCACCATCGCCAAGTGACTTACAGGTTGTTGCAAAGTCACCCGCTTTGATAAGAATTTCAAAACCACTGATTACAGTGTTGTAATCCTCACCGGTAGAATACTCTACTCCCTTTTCGTCTAATGTCTTAAGGATTTCAGCCTTCTGCTGACGAATCTCAGCCGTAATCTCTGCTGCGTCATCACTGGTTAATGCATATTCTCTAAAACTCATGGTTTTATCCGTTCCTTCATATGCATCCATAAGCGTAATAACATCCAAAGAAATAATGACAGAGATTTCCTCATCGTCCTCTATTCCTTCAGGAAGCTGGAACATAACTGAATTATCAAAGAACTGTGTGATATCCCCTGATGTAAGCACGTTCTCTAACTTCTCAACAAAAGAAGCCTCATATTCCGAGTCGGATGCCAATGTAACAGAAGCCGGAAGCGACTGTCCTAACATTCCGAACATGATAAGGAAAGCTAATATACTTTTCCCTACCTGAGTAATCATGTTTCTTTTCATTTTAGTGTTACCTCTTTCTCTCATAGTACCTATTCCAAAAAGTTGCAAAAGCGCATAATACCACACTATGCAACAGTACACTATATAATATCGTATTTTGGCAATATTTGCAAGTAAATCCATAACATTACTTCATGTTATCTATAATAATAAATTATATAATTCGCGTTTATTATGCGCCATTGGATTTACTTTCACAAATTCATATGTTATACTTAAGGACAAACTAAATATTCCACGGAGGTTACATATGACAAAAGAAACTAGAATACGTTTTCTTCGTATATATGGTATTCTGCTTGGTATTGTAATTGTTATTGCGGGAATCTGCCTTATGGCAGGCTGTCTTAGCATCTACAATTCCGGCGACCGTCCATACTCCCGCGAGATTGTAGCAGAGGTATTCTCTAAAATTGCAGTTCCGGTTTATCTGTGTCTTGCAATGACAATCCTCGGATTCGTACTGGATGCTATTCTCTCACCAGAGAAAGAGACTCCAAAAGCCAAGAAGGCTCATGTCTCTAAAGACGCAGAACTTCCTAATCCGGATGACACCAAGAAGCTTCGCCTCACAAGAAGTATTATTTTTGTTATTGGCGCTTTCTTCTTAGTATATGGACTTATGACCGGCGGCATTGCTGACGTGCTTGCAAAAGCCATCAACATCTGCACCGAGTGTATTGGATTGGGGTGATACGTATGAAGAAATCGATTCAGAAGCTTAAGAACCTGATTCCATCCAAGAGAAAACTCATTCAGCTGTATTGCGCATTATTGTACAATGCCAATCTGAAAGGATTCTCATCAGGTAGTATTTACAAAGGCAACTCCAAAGCAATCTGTGTTCCAGGATTGAACTGTTATTCCTGTCCCGGCGCAGTCGGAGCTTGTCCACTTGGTTCCCTACAGGGTTCCTTCAGTGCTGACAGAAGCACTCTATTCTATGTAGGCGGTATCCTTCTACTGTACTGCGTAATGTTTGGGCGTATGATTTGCGGATGGCTGTGTCCATTCGGTCTCGTCCAGGAGCTTTTATACAAAATCAAAACTCCAAAGCTTAAGAAGAGCCGTGTTACAAGAATTCTTTCTTATTTAAAATATGTTATTTTAATAATTTTTGTATTTATCATCCCAATAGCATATGCTTTTAAGGACACTCCACTGCCAGGATTCTGTAAATACATCTGTCCTGCCGGAACCTTAGAAGGTGGTCTTGGACTTTTATCAAACGCAGTAAATGAAAGCTACTTTGCAATGCTCGGTCCAATCTTCACCTGGAAATTCCTCGTGATGGTCAGCACAATTGTAGCAAGTGTATTTATTTTCCGGGTATTCTGTCGTTTCATCTGTCCATTGGGAGCTTTATATGGATTATTCAACCGCATCTCTATCTTTGGAGTGAAGGTAGAAGAATCCAAATGTATCAACTGTAATTTGTGTACCAACCGTTGTAAGATGGACGTCAAAAGTGTTGGCGATCAGGAATGTATCAGTTGCGGCGAATGTATGGATGTATGTCCTACAGATGCCATTAAATGGAAGGGAATTCTTCGCAAAGAGAATGCCTCTACTGTTTCCTCAGACGAAACACCTACAAACGGAACACTTGCCGACACAACCGCCAATGACAAACACAAGAAAGCCCGCACGATTACTCGCGCCATCTCCGCTGTC
>CAYMYV010000184.1:0-4331 GCA_964394775.1 uncultured Lachnobacterium sp.
AGAAAGTATCGGCAGCTGTATTCACTTCGCCGGCTTAAAGGCAGTAGGCGAGTCCGTGGCTAAGCCTTGGGAATATTATGAGAACAATATTGCGGGAACATTGACCCTTGTAGATGTGATGAGACAGAATAACTGTAAAAACATCATTTTCTCATCATCTGCAACAGTTTATGGTGATCCGGCGCAGATTCCAATCACTGAGGAATGTCCAAAGGGACAGTGTACCAATCCATACGGCTGGACCAAGTCTATGCTGGAACAGATTCTTATGGATATTCAGAAGGCAGATAATGAATGGAACGTGATTCTTCTTCGCTATTTCAATCCAATCGGAGCACATAAGAGTGGAATTATGGGTGAGAATCCAAATGGTATCCCAAATAATCTCATGCCATATGTAACACAGGTTGCAGTTGGTAAGTTAGAAAAGCTTGGTATCTTTGGAAATGATTATGATACTCCGGATGGAACAGGGGTACGCGATTACATTCATGTAGTAGACCTTGCAATCGGTCATGTAAAAGCATTAAAGAAGATTGAAGAGAAGGTTGGCCTTCGTGTATACAATCTTGGTACAGGACACGGCTACAGCGTTATGGATATCGTGAAGAACTTCGAAGCAGCTAATGATATCAAGATTCCATATGTTATCAAGGATAGAAGACCTGGTGATATTGCAACCTGCTATTGTGACCCTGCAAAGGCAAAGGAAGAGATGGGTTGGGAAGCGCAGTATGGAATCCGCGAGATGTGTGAGGATGCCTGGAGATGGCAGAAAAATAATCCTAACGGATACGAAGAGTAATGTATCTATAAATTGTAAATGGGCCACCTACTTTGGTGACCCATTTTTATAATTATGAAATTTTTTGAAGCTTTTGACTATGATCTTTTAATACATCTTTAACAAGCTCCATATCGGAGTATAATTGTTCATTCTTTTCAACTCCTTTTTTATAGCGCTCATATGTAGAAATATAGCAGGCTTGAATTTCCCGCAACTGCCCAGTTATGTTGTTATCGAGCCGAAGATTTATTTTATGAACTTGGAACTTTAAATCCTGAATATCATTCTCCACATTATTAAGCCGATTCTCCACATTATCAAGGCGATTCTCTATGTTATCAAGGCGATTCTCTATGTTGTCAAGGCGATTCTCCAGTGGATGGATTTTTTTGTCCATAATATTTGATATAGCTAATAATAGTTCATTGTCTGTCATGATAAAGTCCTCCTAATACACGATAGAAGTAATTGAATAAGTTGTATTAAAGAATCCAAAAGAAAATACAATTTTTATAAATTACTTTACTATCAATATCAAATTTGTGTTTACCTGGGATTATGTACCGATATGGTGTGACCAAGTAGACAACTATGACTACAAATATATGTTATCATGAAAGATACAAAAATGCAAGCAAAAGTGTAAGTGTTATAAAAACAAAAACTACTTCAGATGAAGTAATCATTGGCAGCTCGTACGGGAGTCGAACCCGTGTGTAATAAGATATTTTTGATATTTTCCATCGGCATTAATTATTATCCGGGCTATCGGGTATAGTCCAGATGCATTCGTTCAAATAATAAGTTATTATAACTGGTTTTAGCATATTTTCGATGATAATCTTGCAGTGAAACTCTATTTGATTAGAAAAACTGCGCCTTACCCAATAAGAATCCACCTTGTATCTCTCTCCATCGATGCCGACATAGAGAGGTTTGATGTGTCCATCATCGTTAAAGGAGGCGATGACTGGAACTATCTGCATAGGTAAATAATCATGGGAGTTAAGAGAGAGAATTTGACTCATGATATCGCGCTCCTTTCGTTGAATATCTGAATATCTGCTTCAAAGCTATCCGCTAGTTGAATAATGTATGAGAATCTGTTACAATTATAAAACAAACATACGTTTGTTTTCAACAACAAGATATAGGGTAAATAATGGTAGTAATACCATAAAAAGATAAATGGAGGCGTACTAATGTCAGAAAGAACGTATATTGCAATCGATTTAAAGTCATTTTATGCCTCTGTGGAGTGCATTGAGAGAGGACTTGACCCGCTTACCACAAACCTAGTCGTGGCGGACGCAAGCAGAACAGAAAAGACCATATGCCTTGCCGTATCACCATCCTTAAAGAGTTTTGGAATTCCGGGAAGACCGAGACTATTTGAGGTGGTGCAAAAAGTCAAGGAGGTAAATAGAGAAAGAAAATCAAAGACACCGGACAGGAAACTTGAAGGCGCATCTTTTAATGCAGTTGAGCTTGCAAAGAATCCATCCTTGGAAGTGGCGTATATAGCAGCGGCTCCTAGGATGGCATATTACATTCAGTACAGTACAAGAATATTTGATATCTATTTACGATACATCGCTCCGGAAGATATGCATGTGTACTCCATTGATGAGGTTTTCATTGATGCTACAACCTATTTAAAAACTTATAAGATGACAGCACATGAACTTGCTCTTAAGATGATAAGAGATGTGCATGCGGAAACCGGAGTAACAGCTACTGCCGGTATTGGCACAAACATGTATCTGTGCAAGGTTGCTATGGATATTGTGGCTAAGAAGATGCCTGCGGATAAGGATGGAGTACGTATTGCAGAGCTTGATGAGATGTCATACCGGAAGCTTTTGTGGAATCATACACCGCTTACCGATTTTTGGAGAGTAGGTCCGGGGTATGCAAAGAAGCTTATGGAAAATGGTATGTACACAATGGGCGATGTAGCACGTTGCTCTTTGGGGAAGCCAAATGAGTATTATAATGAGGCGCTTTTGTATAAGTTATTCGGCATCAATGCAGAACTGCTAATCGACCATGCATGGGGATGGGAGCCTACCACCATTGAAGAAATCAAGTCCTATAAGCCGCAGAAGAACAGTTTGGGTTCCGGTCAGGTGCTTCACTGTGCTTATAGCGCAGAAAAGGCAAAGCTCATAGTAAAAGAGATGACGGATTTACTTGTACTTGATTTGGTGGATAAGAAACTTGTCACAGACCAGATGGTACTTACAATAGGGTACGATATTGACAATTTAACTGACCCAGCTATTCGAAATAAGTATCATGGGGAAGTTACAACGGACCATTATGGAAGACAAATACCGAAGCATGCACATGGTACAATTAATCTGCCATGCCAGACATCCTCCACCAGGATGATTATGAAAGCGGTAGAAGAACTTTATGATAGAATTATTAACTGGGATTTGCTTGTACGTAGGGTAAATATCGTAGCTTCAAGGGTAGTACCGGAGAGTGATGTTGTAGAGAAGCCATCCTTTGAACAGCTGGATTTGTTTACGGATTATGCTAGCTTGGAACAGGAAAGAGCGCAGGAGAAAAAAGAGCGTGAGAAGGAGAAAAAAATTCAGCACGCAGTTTTGGATATTCAAAAGAAATTCGGGAAGAATGCGCTCCTTAAGGGCATGAATTTTGAAGAGGGAGCGCAGACCCGCGAAAGAAACGGACAGATAGGAGGGCATAAGGCATGAGTGGGTATTATAAAGATGAGCATAAGTATGATGATATTATGAACCTGCCACACCATCAGTCTACCAAGAGAGCACATATGTCACTTCACGATAGGGCAGCCCAGTTTGCTCCTTTTGCAGCCCTTTCCGGGCATGAGGAGGCGATTGAAGAGACTGCAAGGCTTACCGAGGATAAGATAACCCTTGATGAATTAGCGCTAGAGAAAATCAATGAGAAGCTTTATGATATCTCACAGCATCTGTTGGAGAAGTGGAATGTATCTATTACGTATTTTAAGCCGGATGCACGAAAGCAGGGTGGAGCGTATTTGACGGATCTTGGCACGATAAAGAAGATTGATGAGATAGAGAGGCAAGTCATCATGGAGAGTGGGATGAAAATTCAAATGGAGCATATTGTTGGGATTGAAGTCGTGTAGAGATACATGGCTTTTTTCTTTTTCCAGATAAATATCCCCGGCAAGTCCGATGAGGGCATTACTGGGGTGTTATGCAATATCTTTAGAATTAGAAGAACAGAATTTTGGATAATCATACAGACGAGAGATTGGTTAGAGAGCAGATGGGACATTCCGGCATTAATGTTACGGAAGACCATTATCATAGAAACCGTAGGAGTATAAATAAAAAAAGCGGAAATTCTGAGCTAAATTTCAGATTTCACGCTTCCTACTAAAGTTATCAATTAATAAGTTGATACCCTAATTGATACCTTTTGATACCCTATGGTTTTGAAAACCCAGTAAAATCAAAGGCTTTCGAGCAGTTCGTACGGGACTCGAACCCGTGTTTTCGCCGTGAGAGGGCGACGTCTTAAC
>CAYMYV010000185.1:0-4317 GCA_964394775.1 uncultured Lachnobacterium sp.
TTTTATTCCTTATACTTTCTTGAAGCGATTAACCTCGCTCTGTAAGCTTTCAGAAATCTTCTGTGAGTTCTCAGTTTCATCCTGAATGTGAGCCATAGCGTCAACCAATGTAGAAGCATCTTCCGCAACGCTGGATACTGCTCTTGCACTTTCGCCTACAGTTGTAGATACATCTACAATACCAGTATTCATATCCTGCATTGTCTGATTGATGGTGGTTGCCTGATCTACGAATTCACCAAGGATACGGCTCATCAAATCTGCATCTGCTTCATACTGATTTACAATCTCAACAAAGGCATCATAATCCTTCATAACATCTGTTCCGATGTAATCTAACATCTTCTGTGCATTTTCTGCAAGTCTCATAACAGCACCTGTTACAATGTTACTGATGCTCTGAATATCATTTGCCGTCTTACTGCTGTTCTCTGCAAGGGAACGAATCTCATCTGCAACAACTGCAAAGCCACGTCCTGCATCACCAGCTCTAGCTGCTTCAATAGAAGCATTGAGTGCCAAAAGATTTGTCTGGCTGGCAATATCAAGGATGTTTCCAGTAAGCTCGTTAATCTTATCCACGCTCTTACTTTCTGCAACTGCATCCTCTAACTGGGTTCCAATCTCACGTAAGATATCAACCGCATTGTTCTTACTTGCCATTGTTTCTTTATGCATAGAAATAGCACGACTCTTGATTGCATCAACTGTTTCATTGCCATTGTCTGCGCTGTCACTCATGCTCTGAATTCTTGCTAAAATATCATGACTTCCATCTGCAAGCTGTTCTAATGTAGCGGTAACCTCTTCCATACTTGCCGCAAGTTCTTCCATTGCAGAAGATACATTCAGCGCACTCTTATTAGATTCATTTACCTGACCAGATACTACTAATGCAGAATCACGCATTTTTTCTGATTCTACCTTTAACTTCTGCATAAGCACCTGAAGACTTTCAATAAAGCCATTGATTCCGGTTGCAAGCTGTCCAATTTCGTCCTTTGTCTTAACTTCCACTCGCATTGTTAAGTCACCCTGATTCTCAGCAATACCCTGCACAATGCCTGATAGGTCATTGTTTGCAATCCTAGCAGGTTTTGCCAAGGTTTTGTTAACAACAATTCCAACCATTATGGTAAATAAAACAGCTATTACCATCAAAACATAGTCAAACATAATGGTTCCTTTGATTTTTGTTTCGTTCTTTTCAATATAAGATTCAAAGACTTCATCAATCTCGCTCATAGTTGCCTGATCATTTTCATGTACTGCTGTGTCATAATCCTCAAACAATTCAGCAATCAAATCATTGTAATCATGGATTGTTCCTAATGCTGCAAGATTCAAAACAACCGATAGAAGTAATACAACTCCCATAATTCCAACCATAAAAATAACTTTTTTCCCAATACTATTAGTCATAATTTCTCCTCCTTGGTAGTCCATGTATTTCTATTCACATGCGTTTATTTGTTGGTAAATCCGATTTGCCAGATTTTGCATTTTCTCTTTATTAACCTTGCAAACCTGACGGTCATAGGTATACATACCGTTAATCTCATCTTCTACGTCGCTAAGCTGCGTGTATACACAACCGCATACACCACCTTTTATTCCGGGAAGAACCATTCCTTCATACATAGCCACAATACGGTCTGTCAATTCCTCACTGGTTTTACATGCGCCATATCCATAGGTCTTATCCGGATTAAATGCATGCTCCGGAACTAAATAAGAATATCCACCGCACTCAGATAAGAACATTGGACGCTCCTTTGGATGAAGCTTTTCTACTCTAAAGTATACATGCTCACTATCCACGTCACTCTTCTTCTGCGCAAACCAGCCTGATGTAGAATCATAGATACGAGTTCCATCAATGCTTTTGGCAACATCATACATACGGTCACTTTCGAACTGTCCCCATCCCTCATTAAAAATTGTATATCCAATAATACATGGATGGTTATATAAGTCGTGAAGAGTATCCCTCATATGCTGCTCAAAGATTCGTTTATGCTCTTGGCTTTGATATCTTCCTCTGCAATCGTTACGTTTCTTAAGCTTCAGGGTAGGAAGTACGGTATCAAACACATAGGAGTATCCCCCATTATTTACCATATCCTGAAGCACCAGCATTCCCAATCTGTCACAATCATAATAGAACTGCTCCGGTTCAAGCTTGATGTGCTTACGAAGTGTGTTAAAGCCCAGCTCCTTCATGCGAAGGATGTCTTTTTCATACTCCGTCTCATCCTCCGGCAGATAAATGCCACCTTCAAAATATCCCTGATCCAGCACAGCATGCATAAAAATCGGAGTATGGTTTAAGCATATGCGATTTACACCATCCACCTTCTCAACCGCAATGGTTCGAAGTGCAAAGTAGGATTCTACTTCATCTTCCTCTGTCACAATCCTAAGAGCATATAAATGTGGATTATCGACAGTCCAATGGACTGGGTTGTTAATCACAATACGACCCGTATGCCCTGTGCAGGACATCTCTGTGATTATACTCCCCTTATCAGAAACAATCGCCTTAAAACCTTGCACATTACCACTAACCGCGATTTCTACATCTGTAAGGGACGGCGTAAGCTTGATTTCTTCTATGTAAATATTTGGAACATTTTCCATCCAGACAGTCTGCCATATACCGCTAACCGGTGTGTACCACATACCACCGCGCTTCTTGCACTGCTTTCCATATGGATATCTTCTGTCTAACGTATCCACTGCCCTCACGCACAGCTTATTACTCTCTTCCCACTTCACCGCCTCAGTAATATCAAAGGAAAAATGTAAATATCCGCCTTCATGTTTTCCAACAAGAGTATCATTTACATACACCTCTGCCACTTGGTCGACTGCTCCAAAATGCAATAGGATGCGCGGCTTGTCCCAATTCTTAGGAACCTCAAATGACGTCTCATACACCAGCCGTTCTTCTACATCTCCCAAATATCCCGACAAGCGACTTTGTGGTGCAAATGGAACATGAATCTCTTGTCCGTTCAATTGCCAGGTGCCATTCAAAATCACATACTTTTCTCGTCTCATCTGTGGTCTTGGATAGGACTGCCACTTTCCCTCCTTCACACGTTCCCTCTCCTTACCTAATATTTTCTATTATTATAACACAATAGTTCTCATTTTTTAACTATTTTTAATAATAATTATTCACCTAATATCTTGTCGCAGAAGCTAATCTGCTTTTGAATATTATTTGCACGATTTTCCAGGAAATCGCGAATGCATTTTGGTGTCGCATAACCACCATTTACAGCTTCTTCTGCAGAGCCGGTTCCCGGATAGCGATTAAAAAACTGTTCAAACAGTGGTGAATAGCTATCTTCAAATTCCTGCAGCCTGCTTAAAGCGGTCTCCTTCTCAAAACAGCTTTCTGACAGTCCGGCTAATTTTTCACAGAATTCGGTCTTGAAATTATCGTTTGTCATAAGATATGCAAAGCAAAGAACCGCCGGATTATCCGTATTCATGTCTAATAAACCATTCGTCTTATAATTGGCATTCTTAATGGTATTGTTATAGGCATCCCCTTCTCCACACACACCACCGAATTCGATATCGTAAAACATCAGTCTCCATCGACCATCGCCATACTCAGATGAATCATCGGTAGTTGTGGTCTTCCACATGGACCAGTTCTTACCCGGCCAATCCCACTTATTATCTATCCAGCAGTTCACCGCAAAATAATCCATAACAGAATCCGGATCTACCAGCTTAATAAACTCGTTATAATCCTCTTCGGCTTCCAAATCATCGTGATTTTCAAAGAATTCGAGTAATTCCTTAAAATAATAGGATTCATGCTCACCCTCCGGAATATCACCCTCGTCAAGCTTATATCCCAGCTCAAGTGCCTCTGCATCACCCTTGTAAATTACAACATCATCCTTGCTTACACCATAATAATCTTCTATGTAATCATTGGTGTAATCCTCTTCCAGGATATACAGGCCCCAATATTCACCGTTTAGATATACGACGCATGGACGTGACTGCTTCGTGCTACAGCTTAGCTCCTCTACCAAAGACTGCCAGTAGGTGTCGTTAAACTTAGAGGTAAATGCACAGTTTCCACCATTACGAAGAACCAGAGTATCAAACTTGTCCATTACTTCACCTGCGACATTCACATAATCCTCACCAAATACCGTGTAATCAAAATTGTTTTCCCCGTACTCGGTTCTTGCATAGAGACGAAAGCCCTTCTGCAAATCGGAGCGGGAATAATTCCCCTGAATACGAATACCACAGTTCTGGGACAGCACCGCCGATGCAGTTCCG
>CAYMYV010000186.1:0-4303 GCA_964394775.1 uncultured Lachnobacterium sp.
TCTACCATTTCTTCAAATCCGTCATAATTTTCTGGGTCGATAATTTCTGCGCCTGTGATATCGAAATTGCCAGCCTTTGCTGCGCTTTCAATCTCTTCTTTATTTCCTACAAGAATTGGTGTAAGAATTCCATCTGCAAGTAAACGGGCAGATGCTTCCAAAATACGTGGGTCGCTTCCTTCCGGAAAAACGATTTTTCTTGGGCTTTCTTTTAAGATGTTAATCATTTTTGTAAACATTGTACTCTTCTCCTTTGGGTATTATTTTACTATGTTGCAAACATTGTTTAACTATTCTTAATTTTATACCCGTTCGCTTGGAAAAACAAGTTGTAATTGCGTATTATTTCAAATACAATAAATAAGAAAAATTTTGTATGTGAGGACCTGACATGAACAAAAAAGCTTTACAGGGAAGCTTCCTGTTATTCATAACTGCCACAGTCTGGGGCGTGGCTTTCGTGGCCCAGAGTATGGGAATGGACCATTTGAATGCTTTCGCATTTAACTGTATCAGAAATGCCATCGGAGCGGTAGTTCTCCTGCCGGTGCTGCTGGTAACAAGAAATCGGGGAAAAAAAGCTTCCGGCACCATCTCCGGTCAGCCACCACTCTTCACCAAAGACCTTCTTATCGGTGGTCTGATATGTGGTGCAACACTATGTATTGCCTCCAATTTCCAGCAACTGGGGATTGAACACTCCACTGTAGGAAAATCAGCATTTATCACTACCCTGTATATTATACTGGTTCCACTCCTTGGACTATTCTTTAAGAAAAAAGTATCGTTGTCTGTCTGGATTAGTGTTGTGCTGGCAATGGCAGGTCTATTCCTGCTTTGCATGAAAAACGAAACCTTCGTACCGGAAATTGGTGATATCTATCTGATTCTCTGTGCATTTTTCTTCTCGTTACAAATTATGGCTGTGGATTATTATGTACAAAAAGTCAATGGTATATCCCTCAGTATCATGCAATTTTTGGTAACTGCAATTCTCTCAGGCATTGGCATGCTATTTACCGAAATCCCAACCTGGTCTGACATCACTGCTACTGCCATTCCTCTGCTCTATGCCGGCGGTATCTCCTGCGGCGTGGGCTACACCCTGCAGATTATCGGACAAAAGCACGTGCCTGCCACTGTGGCATCTTTAATTATGAGTCTGGAATCTGTAATTGCCGCGTTGGCAGGCTGGGTAATCCTGCACGAGGTACTTTCCACACAGGAATTGATTGGCTGCGGGCTTGTATTTGCAGCGATAATACTGGCACAGCTTCTATAATTTCTTCACAAATAATGCGCGAATCGCATTCAATATTGCAATTACCATTACCCCTACGTCTGCAAAAATTGCAAGCCACATATTGGCAATACCAAATGCACCTAACACAAGGCAAATTGCCTTGACACCCAATGCAAATATCACATTCTGATATACGATTCCCATACATTTTCTGGAAATCTTAATTGCTTTGGCAATCTTTAGTGGGTCATCATCCATAAGAACTACGTCTGCTGCTTCAATTGCAGCATCAGAGCCCATCGCACCCATGGCAATTCCAATATCTGCACGTGAAAGAACCGGAGCGTCGTTGATGCCATCTCCAACGAATGCCAGCTTTCCGCGTGATTTCTTCTTAGAATCCTGTGAAGCATTCACGTCTGCGGCCGCATCACCAAGCAGTTCTTCTACTTTAGCAACCTTATCTCCCGGGAGCAGCTGACTATATACTCGGTCTACACCAAGGTCTTTTGCCACCTGATTTGCAACAGTTTCCACATCACCGGTTAGAATAATTGTATTCTTTACACCGGCTTTCTTTAGTTCCTCGATGGCTTTCTTAGAAGTACTCTTAATCACATCGGATATTAAGATATGTCCCGCATATTCACCATCAATTGCCATATGAACTACAGTTCCAATCTGATTACATTCCTCATAGGTTATGCCAAGCTCTTCCATAAGACGGAAGTTGCCTGCGGCTACTTGTTTGCCATCTACTTTTGCAATGACACCCTTTCCGCTAACCTCCTGAATGTCTGTCACACGACTTCTATCTATCTCATTAGGCTTTCCCTCATGACCTGCCGCTTCTGAAAACTCACCATGCATTCCATAACAATACGCTCTTTGAATGCTCTTCGCAATTGGATGCGACGACGCACTTTCCGCATGGGCAGCGTAATCTAATAGCTGATTTTCGTCTATATTACAATGATGAACACCATTTACTTCGAATACACCCTTGGTTAATGTACCGGTTTTATCAAACACTACCGTATCAACCTGGGAAAGCGTTTCCATATAATTTGAGCCCTTAATCAATACACCGGCGTTACTAGCTCCACCGATTCCTGCGAAAAAGCTAAGCGGAATACTGATTACAAGTGCGCATGGACAGCTGATTACAAGGAATGTAAGTGCTCTGTATATCCAATCGCCCCACTCCGGCGAAAGTCCCATAGCTATCATACGAAACAGCGGTGGAATAACTGCAAGTGCCAAAGCACTGTAGCATACTGCCGGGGTGTAGTATTTTGCAAATTTTGCTATAAAATCCTCAGAACGTGACTTACGTGAGCTTGCATTTTCTACCAAATCAAGAATCTTGGATACGGTTGAATCTCCAAATTCCTTAGTAGTCTGAATCTTAAGTACTCCTGTCATATTGATGCAGCCACTGGTAATTTCCTCGCCAACCCTTACATCTCGTGGAATACTTTCTCCGGTAAGTGCAACTGTATTTAATGTTGATTCTCCATCTACTACAATACCATCAATTGGCACCTTTTCGCCTGGCTGCACAATAATTATGCTTCCAATTTCCACTTCATCAGGGTCCACCTGTTCTAGCTTGCCATCGACTTCAATGTTAGCATAATCCGGGCGAATATCCATTAACTCACTGATATTCCTACGGCTCTTTCCAACGGCGTAGCTCTGGAACAACTCCCCAATCTGATAAAACAGCATAACGGCTACTGCCTCTGTATAGTCGCCATCGCCTGTAATTGCAAGAACAATCGCACCTACTGTAGCAATCGCCATGAGAAAATTCTCATCAAACACCTGCTTATGATAGATGCCCAATGCTGCTTTTTTAAGGATATCATAACCTATTATCAAATATGGAACCATATATAGGAAGAATCTAAGGATTCCTTCTGTTGGAATAAATTCTAATGCTACCATCATCACCGCTGCAACAATGATACGGATTAGCATCTTTTTCTGTTTTTTATTCATAGTCTATTCCTCCCAAAACACCTTTATATTTTCGGGTTGTTGTCGTCTATTTGCCAAACAAATTAAAGATAGATTTCACAATCGTCTTCTACGATTTTGCAGTTCTTTCTTACTTCTTCCATAACAGTCTTTGGATCTGTGCCTTCTTCAAATTCTACACTCATCTTCAATGTCATAAAGTTTACCACTGCATCCTTCACTCCTGCTGTCTTCTTCGCAGCTTCTTCCATTTTGTTTGCACAGTTTGCACAGTCTACTTCAATTTTGTAAGTTTTTTTCATGATTTTGTCTCCTTTTCCTATTTCATATTTGTTATATGTATATATTGTTCGCAACAATTAAACGTTTGTTTAATCGTTGAATTGATTTTACCTCACTTCTTATAAGATGTCAATAGATTTATTTCCATTTTTGTATTTTTTTCCTTTTTTAACTTTTCCCACATTACATTCTATGTTAGAATAATATTCACAAGTAATATAATCTCCAGCATTAGCATCCGGAGATTTACAATAGATAGAAGGAGGGCTCACATGTCCCATACACATTTACCTCATAATCATGGAGAACACAAAGAAGAGTTCTTAAATATGGCTTCAAATGCGAACGGATTTGCCTCTGTCGCCCACATCTTTAAGCAGTTAAGCGACGGAAATCGCGTTCGTTTATTCTGGATTCTATGCCACTGCGAGGAGTGCGTGATTAATCTCTCTGCTATGATGGATATGTCAAGTCCTGCGTTGTCACATCACTTAAAGCTTCTCAAATCTGCCGGCTTAATTGAAAGCCGTCGTGAGGGCAAGGAGGTATATTACAAGGCTTCTGATACCCCGCAGGTGCATTTGCTGCATGAGATGCTGGAGGGACAGTTGGTGTTTAGCTGTCCAAACTGTGAGGATATAAAATAAGTAACGATATAGGGGCATATCAGAATGCAGGATTGCATTGGGCGCAGCCCTATCTCTATGCCGGCACAATGGGATTTGCTACAAATTGGACAAAATATTAGAATTTCTTGAAGTGTATTCTTACTGGAAGTTTTCATGTCTTCTGACC
>CAYMYV010000187.1:0-4299 GCA_964394775.1 uncultured Lachnobacterium sp.
GATACAACGTAATGCATCAATTGTAAATAATCCATCCTTTGTTGTTTCTCCAGGAGCTACGCCTAAAAGCTCTGAAAACTTGTCAATAATCTGTTGTGCGCCCTTTACATAGCAGGCAGTTCCCAAACAACATCCAATGACATATTTTCCCTTTGGTTCTAAAGAGAAAAATGAATAAAACGTAACTACACCATAAATTTCTGCAACAGAAATTCCGGTTTTCTCAGATACGATTTCCTGTACATCCAATGGAATATATCCATATTCATTCTGAATGTCACTTAAAATCATCATAAGTGGAGTTTTTTCATTTGCATATCTGTCACAAATTTCGCAAATCTTTGTCACTCCGGCTTCATTAATATGAGCCATAATATTACTTCCTCCTAAACGTTTCAATATTTATAATTACTTCATTTTATGGTCTTAAACTCATACCACCTTCAAGCATGATGGTTTCACCCGTCATATATTTGAAGTCCGGACTTGCCAACTGTACACAAACACGACCAATTTCTAATTCCGGGTCTCCAAAATGTCCCATTGGTGGCACCTGCCAGTTCTTCTTAAAGCTTTCAGGATATGCTTTTTTGTACTTCTCAATCTGAAGTGTCCATGCAAGCGGACAAACACTATTAACATTAATTCCGTCTGCAGCCCATTCAGTAGCAGCAACACGTGTAAGTGCACGAATACCTTCCTTGGAAGCGCCATTAGCAGCCTGTCCAAACCCACCTGACATAGCCGCACTTGATGCAAAGTTGATTACCGTTCCCTGTGCCTGTGCTAAATATGGATAGCACTCTCTCATATAATAGAAGGTTGCGTATAATCCAGAATAGATTGCCAAATCGAACTGCTCCAGAGTATGTGCCGCAAGTGGAACACCTGCTTCTGAAGCCTGCGCATTGTTAATCAAAACATCGATACGGCCGAACTTGTCTACTGCCTGTTTAACAACGTCTTCTACAATTTTCTCACTTTCTGCATCGTTTTTAATATTAGCCTGAGCAACTAATACTTCAATGCCATACAATCTTTCCAATTCTTCTTTTGCGTCTTCCAGCTTCTGCATATCACGTCCTGTAAGAACAAGATTGCAGCCTTCTTTTGCATATGCTGTTGCAATACCATATCCAATAGACCCACAAGTTCCATCAGAAAGAACTGTTTTACCACCACCTGTAATGATGGCAGTTTTACCTGTTAAATGACCCATATGTATTCCTCCTAATTTTTTTACTTCAATTATTCCATTAAATATAATAATATCATATGTTTGTTAAAAAATAAACACTATTTACCATAATATTTCACCCCAAAAAATAAAAAAAGAATAAAGAAATCCTATCACTATAGTAGGATTTCTTTACTCTCTTATCTACTTACTATTTTGCTTCCATAATTGCAAAATGCAACTGATCATACAAATCTCTGTATCTTAATACATCACCACTAAATTTCACGGCACTAGCATATAGATTCAATGGAATTTCTTTTCCTTCAAATACAATTGGCTGCCCATTATAGCTTCTGATTCTCTCACAAATCGCATCTGCATATTCCTTATCCTCATGAGTCGTAAGCATTACAAACTCATCGCCTCCGATACGAAATACGATATCGCCTTCTCCTGCCTCCTGCTCCATACGGTTCATGGCTTCTAAAATTGCCATATCTCCGGCCTTATAAGAAATATCATTAATAGGTATGAGACTATTAATGTCACAGCACACAAAATAACAATTTCTCCTTTGCACAAACAAATCGTACATTTCACTAATATCTACATATCTTCGATCACTCATATATGTACCTCCATCTTGAATTGGTGGATAGAGTCTCGGAAACAATTCAAAAATATCTTTTCGCGCTTTAAATTCTGAAGGATTGCAATTCCAAACACCTTTAAATGCTCTTGTAAAGGATTCATTGGTACTATAACCACAGGCCAATGCAACATCTAACACATTACTATCTTTGTCTGACGCAAGCATTCTAGCCGCAATGGTCATTCGACGTTTGATAATATATTCATGGACACTCATCCTGCTTACACAGCGAAAAATCTTCTCTAAGGCAGACTTCGAGCAGTAACATGCATCCGCAATATCCTGTGTTTTTATATCGTTTTGCAAATTCTTCTCAATGAACTCTAATGCATTTGTGAGAATTTCTATATTGTTCATATCGACTCTTTCCTTGTATGTAGAAGTACTTCATGAGTATACTATAACAGCCCACTTGTATATCTGCTTGATAATTTGAGTTTAAAAATTATTCCATATTCACAGATTGTAATTCTTCTGCACGTTTTAACGCATCATCTATATGAGCACAGAAATTCTCTTCTCCAACAAGCATGTCGAATCCGGCTTTTTTCATGGTATGCATCGGCTGCTCATTGACATGGGAAAGAATCAATGTAATATTTTTCTTCTTACATTTTGCATAAAACTCTTCAAAGAAATGCATTGCCGTGGCATCCAAAGCAGGTACGCTTCTCATTCGAAGAATCAGTATGTTATCCGTATCTTTCAAACTGATATGTAAAATCTTATCCGCCGCACCAAAGAATAAAGGTCCGCTGATTTCATAAACAACTGTATTCCTTGGAACCTCTCTTAAGGTAATACTGTCAGGGTCATTTTCGTCGTCAGCATATTTCCAGCCCTCAACATCTGTTACTTCACTCATACGTTTCATAAACAGCATCGCCGCAAGAACCATACCTACGCCAATCGCAACAACCAAATCAAATAAAACGGTGAGCGCAAACGTCAACACAAGTACGATAATATCACTCTTAGGTGCTGTTCTGCACAAATGAACGAACTTTTTCCACTCAGACATATTGTAAGCGACCATAAACAGAATTGCTGCAATTGTCGGCATCGGAATTAATGCTGCATACGGCATTAGCACAACTAAAATCAATAATAAAACAACAGCATGTACCATACCCGCAATTGGTGTTCTACCACCATTTTTTACATTGGCCGCAGTTCTTGCAATCGCACCTGTAGCAGGAATACCGCCAAACAATGCACAACCAACGTTACCAATGCCTTGCGCTACAAGCTCCATATTCGAACGATGTCTGCTGTTTACCATACTATCTGCTACTACACAGGAAAGTAAGGATTCAATCGCTGCTAAAATCGCAATAGTAAATGCATCCGGAAGCACATTTTTTACAGTAGCAAACGAAAATGCCGGCACATGAAATTGCGGTAAAGCTGAGGTAATCGTATACAACTCTCCAATGGTCTTTACCTCCATCTTAAGGCCAGAAACCATTAAGATTCCTACAAGTACTGCTACCAGAGAACCCGGAATTTTCTTTAAGAAGCCCGGCAGCATAGGCCACACAATTAAAATTGCAAGACATACAACACCTACAATTACTGCTGACCAGTTGATTGTTCCAATATGACGAACCACTTCTTCTATCTTTTCCACGGTTTCAATCGCATTGATATTTGGATCTGTTGTTAAACCAAGGAATGACTTTATCTGTCCTACTACAATTGTAACTGCAATACCCGCTGTAAAACCGGTTGTTATCGTGTATGGAATGAATTTAATAAGACTTCCGAATTTCAAAAGTCCCATTATAATCAAAATGATACCCGCTAAAATGGTAGCTACAATTAAACCATCCATGCCGTTTTTGGCAACAATTCCTGCTACAATAGTCGCAAATGCTGCTGTCGGTCCGGATATCTGCACCCTGCTTCCCCCAAAAAAGGAAATCAAAAAACCTGCAATAATTGCTGTATAAATACCTTTCTCAGGTGTTACACCTGATGCAAGCGCAAGCGCAATTGACAAAGGCAGTGCAATAATTGCCACGATAATTCCAGCAATCACATCTTTTATAAATTGTTCTTTCGTGTATGTTTTCATAACTGAAAACAACTTTGGCTTAAGCTTTTCCATCACATTTCTCCTCAAACGTAAAAAACTCGTGCAAATAATAAAATTCACACGAGTTTTATATTATTACTTCAGTTTTATTTTTTCAATGTAAAAATCGCCAAAATTTTAAGGAAATTTTAGATTTTTTTTATTAATTGCTAACTTATAATTGTTTCTTAAAATCCCTTGCACTATACATAACACGATTGACTGTTACAATCGCCGTAATGCACTGGAATTTCTGCTGGTAAGAAAAATAATGCCATTATCTCTAAAACCAGTGGGAGCAACATCAATAGTTTTAGTTTCATATTTCTACTCACCTTATATTTCTCCTGTTCTATTCACTTCAATTAACAAATTCTATACCAAGAATGA